>JAITVW010000025.1 GCA_031285605.1 Fusobacteriales bacterium
GTTAATTTAGCTAGATTAACTACATACATATTATACAAGGATAAAAAAGGTTTTGAATGAAGTAAAAATGAAAGAAAACAGTCAAAATTACATATTTAACCTGATAAAAATATTTTTAAATAAGCAAAAAGAAGAAAAATTTAAATATATGATATTATTAAGAGTAAATATATTTTTAGTTTTAATTTGAGGTATTATATGATACTGAAATTTAAAATAAGAGGAAATGTAAAACATTTATTTTAAATTAATTATATAGAATATATAATTGAAATTTAGAAATTATAAATGAATACAAAGAATTAAGAATAAATTTCTTAAATATTTAACTCCTAAAAAGTATTTTCGGGAGTATTTTGTCAGGATATTTTTTAATAAACTATATCCTTAAGACTAACCAGTAATTTATAATATTTATTAAGAATGTTCCTTGTTATTTTTTCAAAAATATGTTATAATGGTTTACTTAATAATATTTTTTTTATTGGTTTGACAATGGTATTTGATGATGATATAAGTATGTATCAAATACAAATAAAAATATAATATCAAATTGCCTTTATAATTATGAGGCAATTTATAATTTAAACTATCCGGCTTACTATAAAAAATATTCTTTTTTTCTTTTATTATTTATCCTTTTCCGTATGTATCTTAAATGGAAAACAGTTATTTCAGGAACTGTTTTCTAATTATGATAATATTGAACAGTCTAAGTTATCATAATTTTTCAGATTGAAACTTAAAATTTTTTATTTTTATAATCTATTAAAAGAGTTCATATTTATATAATAGTTGCATTTTTAAAATTTTCATGATATATTTTAATTCTAGTGCCAAACGCTAGTAACAATGAGATAACAGAATAGCGGTTATCTCTTTTTAAATTTTTGGATATTTTAGTTTTAAGTTTTTCAAGATCAAGTAAATCAGAAAGCTTTTTCAGTTTTTTTAGTATAATCAAGTCTGGACATTTTGTAATAACAAGATTATTTTATTCTTTGTATAAAATTTATAATATATTAAATAATAAATAGTCGGAAGAATTTAGAAAAAGTATTATACAGTATGAACTAAAATTAAAAAAGTATATTATTTAAAAAGGAATAAAAAAAATAAATTTGACAAAAATATATAAATTGGATAAAATTATAAAATAGATTACTAATTCTGACATTCTGATTCAGGGATGCGGGTAAGCTTTTTGGTATTGACAGTTATTCAACATGTTAAATATAAGTCAGTTGTAAATCAGCAGGAAAAAGAATATTTTTACAGAGGGTGTAATATGAAGATATTAAAAGTATTAAATAATAATGTTGTCACTGTGAAAACAGAAGCCGGGGAAGAAATCATCATTATGGGATGCGGTCTGGCTTTTGGGAAAAAACGCGGTGATAAAGTAGATGAAAGTAAGATAGAAAAAATATTTGCACAAACAAGGGAAGATAAAAATCTGTACAAAAAGCTGGAAGATACAATAGAAAGAATACCTGCTGAATATATTGATATTACTGAAAAAATAGTAAAACTTGCAGAAGAAAAATTACAGATGAAATTAAGCGACACTATATATATTACTTTATCAGATCATATATATTTTGCAGTAAAAAGATTCGGCGACGGACAGTCACTCAAAAATATCCTGTTTTGGGAAATAAAAAGCAGTTATAAGGATGAATATCTGATAGGACAGGAAGCGCTGAGAATAATAAAAGATACTGTGGATCTTTCACTTCCTGATGATGAAGCAGGTTTTATAGCACTTCATATAGTAAATGCAGAGTTAAATGAGAATATGATGAATGTAATGATTATCACTAAAATAATAAAAGAGATTACAAATATACTGAAATATCATTTCAATGTAGAGCCGGATGAGGAAAATCAGACATATTACAGATTTATTGTTCATCTGAAATTTCTTGCACAAAGACTTCTTAATAATACGACCTGTAATCACAGTAATGACGATGAGCTTTTTAATGTGATAAGAGCGAGCTATAAAGAATCATTTGCCTGTACGGTAAAAATATTTGAACATATTAAAAAAAATTATAACTACAGCTTTTCCAGAGATGAGATGGTATATTTAAGTATTCATATAGAAAAACTGAGAAAAGAATGGAATTAAATAAGAATAATACAGATGGATTGTTACTTAATGTTTTTTAAGGCAAGACCTGAATTATGATATATAAATTTATGACAAATTTATGTATTTTAGTTTTGGTCTTTTTTTATAAATAAATTTTTAAGAAAAATCAGGGAAAGGAGTAAAAAGATGAATTATGCAGAATTATCAGAAAAAATTATAAAAGGAGTAGGAGGGAAGGAAAATGTTACCAGTCTTGTGCACTGTGCTACAAGACTCAGGTTCAAATTAAAGGATGACAGCAAAGCTGATAAAAAAAAGATAGAAAATTTTGACGGAGTTGTAACTGTAGTGCAAAGTGGCGGACAGTTCCAGATAGTCATAGGAAATAATGTGGCAAAGGTCTATAATGAAATTATGGGGGAAATACAGCTTAATTCGGAAGATTCACAGGGTGAAAAAGACGGGAATATTCTAAACAAACTGATTTCAATTATTACTTCAATATTTACGCCCTTTTTGGGAGCAATGGCAGGTGCAGGGATATTAAAAGGACTTTTGGCACTGGCAACTTACAATAATATACTTTTAAGCCCTGATTCAGGAACATACAGAATTCTTTATGCAGCCGGGGATTCCATATTTTATTTTCTTCCGGTACTGCTTGCAGCAACAGCAGCGGTAAAGTTTAAAACTAACAAGTATGTTTCCATGGGTATAGCAATGGCATTATTATATCCGGATATGTCAGGTCTGCTTGGATCATCAACAGGAGAAACACTTTTGGGAATACCCGTGGCAGCGGAATTTTTAGGAATACCTGTGGTGAGTGCTTCGTATGCTTCAAGTGTAATTCCTATTCTGTTGTCGATATGGATTCAGGGGTATCTTGAAAGATTTTTGGAGAAGTTTATGCCTCTAAGCATAAAGAATATAATCATACCTCTGATAGTGCTTATGATTATGGTTCCGGGAACATTCATTCTTGTCGGGCCTGTAGGCGGTTATATGGGTGAAATACTGTCAAAATTATATCTGAATGCTTATAATCTGAGTCCGACGATTGCAGGTCTTATAGTAGGGACATTCTGGCAGGTGTTTGTAATATTCGGAGTACACTGGGCATTTATACCAATTATGATTAATAATGTGGCAACACCGCCGGCAGGGCTTGGATATGATACTATGCTTCCAATGCTTCTTGCTCCGGTTCTGGGACAAGCAGGGGCTGCATTGGGAGTATTCCTTAAAACAAAAGACAAAGGAATGAAATCATTAGCAGGTTCATCTATATTATCAGCAATATTTGGGATTACTGAACCTGCTGTTTACGGTGTTACCTTAAAACTGAAAAAACCGTTTGTATACGCCTGTATAGGAGGAGGAATAGGCGGTGCAATAGTAGGATTTGCACAGGTAAAGGGTTTCGTTATGTCATTGGCAAGTGTACTTTCCATAGTTACATATATAAAACCGGGGACAATAACAGATCCTTCCATAACATCAAATGTGGGAGCCGGAGCAGCAGGAGCATTTATTGCCATGATAATTGCATTTCTGCTTACTTATATACTTGGCTTCAATGATATAGATAAAACAGAAGAAAATAACCGTTCTGATGAAAGAGAAGAAGAAAAGAATAATTTTAAGGAGAGTATAGATAAAGAAACAATATACAGTCCGTTAAAAGGAAGAGTAAAAAAGTTGTCAGAAACTGAAGATACTGTGTTTGCTTCAGGAGCTTTGGGAAAAGGAGTGGTGATAGTACCGGAAACAGGAGAACTGAGAGCACCTGCCGACGGAGTAGTAACAAGTATTTTCACCACAAAGCATGCAATAGGGATAACAACTGTAAATGGTGCGGAAGTTTTGATGCATTTAGGAATAGATACGGTACAGCTTGGAGGAAAATATTTTGAAGCTGTGGCAAAGGAAAATGATAAGGTGAAAAAAGGAGATCTGCTTATAAAATTTGATATGGAAAAAATAAGAGATGAAGGATTTTCTATGGATACACCTGTGGTAATCAGTAATTCCGAAGAGTATATGGATGTACTTACAGCGGATAAGGATGAAATTGGTATGAAGGAACAGCTTTTGACTTTGATAAAATAATAAGTTAAAATAAATATAAATAAACCCGGAGAGGAGAAATTAATATGTCAGAAAAGCAGTTTGTTTTGCCTGAAAATTTTTTATGGGGAGGTGCTGTTGCGGCTAATCAGTGTGAAGGTGCATATCTTGAAGATGGAAAAGGATTGTCTCCTGTGGATATTTTACCTGATGCAGCGCATGGGAGATGGGAAGCTCTGGATCATCCGATGAAAACACTGGAAACAAAATATGATTTTTATCCCAGTCACGAGTCTATTGATTTTTACCACAGATACAAAGAGGATATAAAATTATTTGCGGAAATGGGATTTAAATGTTTTAGAACGTCAATCTGCTGGCCGAGAATATTTCCAAACGGAGATGATATGACGCCAAATGAAAAAGGGCTGGAATTTTATGACAATTTATTTGATGAATGTAAAAAATACGGTATAGAGCCTGTAGTAACAATAAATCATTTTGATACACCTGTAGAACTGATGAAAAAATATAACGGCTGGAAAGACAGAAGATGTATAGATTTTTATCTGAGATTCTGTGATGTTATATTCAAAAGATATAAGGGAAAAGTAAAGTATTGGATGACATTTAACGAAATAAACATGATACTTCATATACCGTTTTTTGGCGGAGGAATAGATGTAACGAATGAGGAAAATCCACTTCAGACAAAGTATCAGGCAGCGCATCATCAGCTGGTGGCATCTGCCATGGCGACTAAGCTGGGGCATGAAATAGATTCTGAAAATAAAATAGGATGTATGCTTGCAGCCGGACAGACATATCCATATACCTGCAATCCTGCGGATATTTGGAAATCAATAG
>JAITVW010000067.1 GCA_031285605.1 Fusobacteriales bacterium
TGGAAGATACCCTTCTTGAGGAAAACTTTGAAATTTTCAAAGCATATGATGGTTCTGCCGCAATAGATATGTTTTATGAAATTAATCCGGATCTGGTACTTCTGGATATTAATCTTCCCAAAAAAGACGGATGGAGCATATGCAGAGAAATAAGAAACGATTCCAACAAACCGATTATAATAATGACTGCAAGAGACACGGAACTCGATGAACTGAAAGGTCTCAGCATAGGAGCCGATGATTATATTACCAAGCCTTTCAGCTTGAAAATCCTTACTCTCAGAATAAAAAAGCTTCTTAAAACAGAAAATGAGGATTATTATCTGTACGAAACACTAAGATTTAACTTTGGCAATTATGAGCTTACAATTGATTCACAAAATATAGAGATCACTAAAAAAGAAAGCTTATTTCTGGACTATATAATAAAAAATAAAGGAAAACTTCTGACAAGAGATATGCTCCTCAATGAAGTGTGGGGCTATGACTTTGATGGTGATAACCGTGTTGTAGACACACTTATAAAAAGAACAAGAAAGAAACTTTCTCTTTATGGATATCTTATAAAAACAATACGTGGAATGGGGTATATGTTTGATGAAAGTAAAAATTAGTTTTTTCCAGAAAATATTTATTTTATCTATCTTTATTATTCTGACTACAGTATTTCTGAATTATATTTTCAATGTTTTTTTTCTGGACAATTTCTATATACACAGAAGGTCAAAACAGATATTAAAGATAAGCACTGAAGTAAAAAGAAGAACAGCTGCCGGCGACAGTGATCTTACTGATTTTTGTGAAAATATAAAGGACAAAGAAGAAATTAACATTGATATCATAAGGATTCCCCGGCATGATTCACATGGCGGAAATAATATGATGAAAGGCGGAATACATAATAATAACAGCACTCTTCCAAGATTTTTAAAAGGAATGATGCAAAATAAAGACATAGAAAGAATGCACCGAGAAGATACAAGAAGGATAAAGACTTTTTTCGATAATATTTCTATTCTGGAAATGAAAAGAACCGGAATCAGGATGCTTTTTTATGAAGAACCGCTTGATGATCAGAGTGTCCTGATTATTTCTACTTCTCTTACCGCAATGAAAAATTATAAGCGTGAAATTTCTTTATTTAATATCCTTACTACAATTGCTGCTCTGTTGATAAGTGCTGTTATAGGCAGTATTTTTTCAAAAAAAATAACAAAAGATCTGGAAAAACTGAATCTTGCGGCAAAAAAAATCTCTATTCTGGATTTTTCAGAAAAAATATCTATAAGCAGAAATGATGAAATAGGAGAATTAAGCGACAGCATAAATACTATGTCAGAAAATCTGGAATCATCTATTGAAAATCTGAAGTCTTTTGCTTCCAATGCTTCACATGAGCTAAAAACACCTATTACAGTTATTAATTCCCATGCTCAGGCTCTGGTATCCGGAATCATAAAAGGCGACAGCCTGCCGAAATACTATCGAAATATTTTAAAAGAAAGTATAGAGATGAACGATCTTGCTACTAATCTTCTGACTATTTCAAAATTATCATCACCGGGTATAAAACTTAACCAGACTGAGGTTAGTTCATTAAACCTCATAAAAAAAAGTATAGATAAGTATGAAACTCTGGAACTGGAAAAAGATATCAACTGGATTTTTCCGGAAGATGACTTTATTATTTTAGGTGAAGAAAAATTGTTAAAAACAGCTTTCGATAATATTATACAAAATGCCTTAAAATATTCAAAAAAAAATGCTATAATATATATATCATCCGACAAAAATAAATTAAAAATAGAAAACACTATGGACTGTACACTTTCTAAAGATAAAGAACTTCTGTGGGAGCCTTTTTCCAGAGGTGAAAATGCTACAGACAAGAGTATTGACGGGAATGGTCTTGGTTTATCCATAGTAAAAATAATATTAAAATTAAATGGTTTAATTCCAGAAATTAAAATAAAAAATAATAAATTTATATTTATCATAAAAAAAGGTTTTTGACATAATTCTGACACATTAGAATGATATCATAATTATAGAAAATGATTTTAATAACGGGGTGATATTTATGAAAAAGTTAATAACAGCAGCTTTATTAATGTTAGTAATTTCTGCTGGTGTTTCCGCCGGAAGTCATCATGGTGGAACTCACAGACACAGTAATAGCTACGTACATACATGGAGTTACTAGATTCTTAATTATAAAATTTTATAATTAAGCTGCAACACGAGTATTTTGGCAGGATAAAATTATTATATTTATTTCATCATTACCAAAATACTAAAAATTATATTTACCAAAAAATGATAGGATGTGAATTTTTATGAAAAAAGTTTTAATAATAGGAGCTTTAGTATTGTCAATAGGAGGCTTTACAGCAGCAAGAGGTATGGGATATGGCGGCAGAACGGGATACGGCAGAGGTCATGGCGGCTGCGGCGGAATGGGATACGGCGGCGGATATCATTATCAGATGATGGCTAATAATCCTGATGTTCAAAAATCGTGGATAACTATAGAAGAAAAAAGACTTGATGTAAAAAAAGAAATGATCAAGACTTCTCCTGACTGGAAAAAAATAGAAAAATTAAATACTGATATTGCCATTGAACAGGCAAAAATAAGAACAGCTATGGAAAAATACATGAGAGAAAATCCAAACCTTACTTATCCAAACACTCGTTAATATATTAAGAACTGTCCCTGAATGAACCCTGTTATTCAGAGACAGTTTTTTTATATCTACCATTCTTTAAGATTTTTATGTATGATATTTACATTTCTGTAAAAAAGTGATAAACTTATGCTTTATAGACAGCATATGCTTACATAATTAAAAAGTAAGAATTTTATGACATAAAAGAAAGAAGGAACAAAATGGCTAAAGCAATTTTTTTTGATATTGACGGAACACTTGTCAGTTTCAAAACACATCAGATACCAAAGGAAACAATTCACGCATTACATGAACTGAGAAAAAAAGATATTAAGCTGTTTATAGCAACAGGACGTCATCATTCTATGATTACACTTGATAATATCTTTGAATTCGACGGTTATGTTACTTTAAACGGTCAGTATTGCTATAATAACAAAGAAATTATCTATAAGCAGTCCATAAAAAAAGAAGATATTGAAATAATAGCCGAACAGACAAGCAAAAATCTATATGCATGTTACTTTATCAAAGAAAATGAAGTTTTCACCAATATGGTAAATGATCAGGTAAAATGGTTCGCAAGTGAACTTAACACAAAAATACCCAAAATTTGTAATCCGGCTGTGGAAACTGTGAAAAATGATATTTATCAGCTTACTGCTTTTGTCGATAAGAAACAGGAAGATATGCTGCTAAACAGTACCAATCATATAGAGGCTACAAGATGGCATGATAAATTTATAGATATCACTCCCAAAGGAGGAAGCAAAAGCGTGGGAATAGAAGCTATACTAAAATATTATAATATTCCTCTTGAAGAAACTATGGCATTCGGTGACGGAGAAAATGACGTAACCATGCTTAAACACGTGCAAACAGGAGTTGCCATGGGAAATGCAAGCGATTTTGTAAAAGGATCTGCTGATTATGTTACTTCTCACATTGATGATAATGGTCTGGTAAAAGCTCTTGAACATTTTAAAATTTTATAAACTGATGACGGAATTTTTTTTTATTTTGTGCTTTAATATAAAAAATCGGAAATATTTTTATTTAGTATTCCCTTTTTATTTGCTCAATAAAGATGATAAAGAAAGTCTTTTATGGGAATAAAAAATTTAATATACTCAAAAAACTAATTCAATTAAAGTTTTCATCTTATGTTGATTATTTTTTTTGACCCGGCTTATTGACAGAGAGCCAATTTATTTCTACTGTAGTGTATGATTTAACCGCATATAAAAAACCCAGAATCTCGGGTTTTTTGTTTATATTAAGCTTTTTGTTATTTCCAGAGCTTTATCATAATCAGGGTGCTCTGCTATTTCTTTACAATACTCTACATGTCTTATTATTCCATCTTTATCTATTACTACTATTCCACGTTCAAGAAGTCTTAATTCCTTTACCACAAAACCGTATTTATAACCAAAATCCAAATCTCTGTGATCTGAAACCGTCACTTCATTTTCTATTCCCTCTACTGCACAAAATCTTCCAAGTGCAAAAGGCAGGTCAACAGAAATCGTAATAACAGAAACATCATCTTTCAGCTTTCCTGCTTCTTCGTTAAATCTTTTTGCCTGTAATGCACACACACTTGTGTCCACAGATGGAAACGATGTTAATATAACGACTCTTCCTTTATAATCACTTAATTTTAATTCAGACAGATCTATTTTTAAGGCTGTAAAATCAGGAGCCTTATCCCCGGGCCTTACTTCCTCTCCCGCTAATGTTACCGGATTCCCATTAAATGTTACAATATCTTTTCTTTCTAACATCTTAATTCCTCCTATTTTAAAAATCTTATGGTAATTATATATTTAAATACTCAAATATATTCTAACATAAAAAAATTTAAAATAAAATATTAACTTTTTTATTAATCACAAAGTCTCTTTTCATAGCAGAAAAAAGTATCTTTTAGTCTTGGAACTTTTATTTCGCCGACAAATTTATATCCCGTTTTTTCAAAAAATCTTTGTGCTTTTATGTTTTTAGAATTTGTGTCAGTTCTCATAAAACGCTTTCCTTTTTTAATAATTTCTTTTTCTATATTCTCCATTAGAAAAGCTGCTACTCCTTCATTTCTATATACATTATCTACTGCCAGTCTATGTATCACATAATCACTTTTTTGAGATTTCCATTCCAAATTATCGTATTCTTCAAAAGAATCAAAGTTGGCCGCACTGATTCCTATCACTTCATCATGATCATTTACTACCGCGTAAAGTGTTCCCTCTTTTATATCATTTATAAACACTTCTCTGTTTGGATAAGATTCATCCCACTGAAAATTCCCGTTTTCATTCATTTCTTTTACTGTTTCGCCAATAATTTTCATTATTTTGTCCAGATCTTCATTTTTTGCATGTCTTATTTTCATATTATGCTCCTTCTCCTGTAAATATTTATTAAAGTAAAACCATACCAGAAACGGTATATTATTAGTTGCTAATTTGCATTATATTTTATTTCCACCTTTACATTGTCTGGATATTCTTTTATTTCATACATGTAATTTTTTGTCTGTATACTTTTATATTATATCACAACACTACTGTTTTCATTATTTTTTTTTGACTTTTTCCAGTTTAATTAATCAGCTTAATATTCATTCTGCGATTATTTGTACACGACCGACCTGAGCATCTTCTTCCAGCATTACTTTTATTCCGTGAGGGTGAAACTGACTGTTTGTCAGAATTTTTCTCACATGCCCCCGTGTAAGTTTTCCTGTACGCTGATCTTTTTTTAGGACTATATCTACCAAGGCTCCTATTTTTATATCTTTTCTATTTTGACCGTTCATTTTTCCTCCAGTTTTCTTCTCTGATTTTTTTAGCTAATCAAGCTAATATTTACTACTGTCCCTTTAGTCTATTATTCAAGACTTCAGCACATTTTATTCCGTCTACTGCAGCAGAAATAATACCGCCCGCATGCCCTGCGCCTTCTCCACACGGTATGAGACCTTTTATACTGGAAAACATTTCCTCATCACGCAGTATTCTCACGGGTGAAGAGCTTCGGCTTTCTACAGCTGTGATTACAGAATCAAAACCTGCAAATCCCCTTATTTTTTTATCCATTTCTCGTATTCCTTCTTTCAGTGATTCTGCTATGAATTTTGGAAAGCAATCATTCAGGTTGCTTAATTTATATCCTATGCTATAGCTTGGAATGACATTTCCAAGTTTTTCAGATTTTTTATTTTTCAAAAAATCACCTACAAGCTGTACAGGCGCTTTATATTTACCTCCCCCGATCTCAAAGGCCTTTTTCTCAAGCCTTCTTTGGAATTCTACTCCTGCAAGTACATCGTCGCCCCGAAAATCTTCCGGATATACATTTACAAGCACTGCTGAATTTGCATTTTCCTTATTTCTTTTGTAATAACTCATTCCGTTTACCGCAAGAAAACCGTCTTCACTAGCTGCCGGAACTACCACTCCGCCCGGACACATACAAAAAGTATAAACACCTCTTCCGTTTGATGATTTTACATTTATTTTATACTCTGCCGGCGGAAGCCCGTCTGCAAGTTTTCCATACTGGCTTTTATTTATCATATCCTGCTTATGCTCTATTCTTACTCCCACAGAAAACGGTTTTTGCTGCATTTCTATTTTTTTCTCGTTAAGCATATAAAAAGTATCCCGTGCGCTATGTCCCACTGCAAGAATAAGATAATCAGCTTCCATCAGATACTCTCCGTCCGGTCCTGAAACTTTTATCCCTTGAAGCCTGCCATCCAAATGCTTTATAGAAGTAAGCTTATTCTGAAACCTGTACTCTCCGCCGAGACTTTCTATTTTCTTCCTTATATTTCTAAGTATCCCCATTAGTCTGTCCGTTCCCACATGAGGCTTAGACATATAAGCAAGTTCTTCTCCACCGCCTGCTTCGATAAATTCATTTATCACTTTCTTTATTCTTATGTTATGAGTATTTGTAGTAAGTTTCCCGTCCGAAAATGTTCCGGCTCCTCCTTCACCAAACTGTACATTTGATTCAGTATTCAAAACACCTGTTTTAAAAAAATCATAGACATCTTTTTTTCTTTCATCTACATTTTTTCCTCTTTCAAGAATAACGGGCTTCAGTCCCGCTTCTGCCAGAATAAGCGCAGCAAATATTCCAGCCGGACCGCTTCCTGCTATTACAGGTCTTTTTTCGGGTATATTTGAAAGTTTTTCAGTTTTATAAACGAAAGTTTCAGTTTTCCTTACATTTTTATTTTCTAAAAATCTGTCTTCATCAGTAATCTCTATATCCACAGAATACACATACATGATGTTACTCTTATTTCTCGCATCTATTGACTGTCCTGTTATTTTGAATTCTTTTA
>JAITVW010000003.1 GCA_031285605.1 Fusobacteriales bacterium
AGTTTATTGAAAGAAGGAGAGAAAAAATGGAGCTGAAAAGGATTGCTGATGAAATAAAAGAAGCACAAAACATAGTGCTGACAATACATGTGAATTCTGACGGAGACTGTATAGGAGCAGCTTTGGCACTAATGCTGATACTGGACAGATATAACAAGAAAAATTTTAGTGATGAAATCTATAAAATGAAAAATGTACGTCTGGTTTTGGATGATAAGCTGCCTAAATTCATGGGATATTTTAAAGAAAGAGCACTTGTAGAATATTATCCTAATTTTCAAATGGAAAATATTGATCTGCTTATAGCAATAGATTCTGCCAATATTGAAAGAATAGGCAATGCAGCCGAACTTAGGAAAAATGCAAAAAAAATGATAAATATTGATCATCATATAAGTAATACGAAGTATGCCGATATAAACTATGTAGAAAATGTATCTTCCACATCGGAGATAATCTATAGATTTCTTGATTTTTTTGATGTAGAGCTGGATAAGGAAATAGCTTCTTTTCTCTATCTGGGAATAATAAGTGATACGGGAAATTTTACGCACAGCAATGTAACAAAGGAAACCTTTCTCATATCTTCGGAATTAATTAAGACAGGTATAGACAACAGTGAAATAACAGACATTCTTTTTAGTGTGACATTGGGAAAAGCAAGGCTTCTTGGTGAAGTATACAGAAATTTTGAAATAGACGAAGAATTAAAATTTGCTTATTATTACTTATCAGACAAAAAAGCCGAAGAATTGAAAATAGGCAGGGATGAAACAGATGGAATGTCAGAAACACTTCTTGATCTGCTCGGGATAGAAGCTTCACTATTTTTGAAGGACGAAAAAGAAGGAAAGGTAAAAGGAAGTCTGAGAAGTAAAAGCAGCTATGACGTGAATGAGATAGGAATGAGTTTCGGAGGGGGCGGTCATAAGAAGGCTGCAGGCTTTAATACAGCTGAAAATCCTGAAAAAGTAATAGGGAAAGTAAAAGAAGAACTGAAAAAACAATTGACAAAGCAATAAAAATAAGATATACTAGAATAGTTGCGGGAGTAGCTCAGTTGGTAGAGCGTCAGCCTTCCAAGCTGAATGTCGCGAGTTCGACCCTCGTCTCCCGCTCCATTTTTTTGTTTATTATTAAGTTGGATTCTAAGTAATTCAATTTTTTTGTTTTTATCAGAAATTATTTTATCTAAACTATCAATTTCTTTTCCAATTTCGCTTTTATTTCACTATTTTTGATTGTAATATTTTAAAATTTTATCTAAAAATTTATCCTGTTAGTATTTTAAGTTTTCTATATCTTTCGACAGGGCAGGAATTTCAATGAATGTATTGGAAAAGCTGTAATATCAAAGTGTAAAGTCCTCGAAAGAGGACTTTTGTCGTAAAGGAAATAATTTAAATTATGGCAATATTACTCTTTAGTTTCCATCTTAGTATATTAGAATTTTAGATATAATTAACATCTACGATAAATGGCTGTAAGAAAATATTATTATCTTTTTATCATTTATGTTATAATATAATACATACTTTTAAAGCAGGTGAGACAATGAATAGAGCAGAGTTTTCTGATGATTATATCATAAAATATGCTAAAAAAACATTATCCTTATAAAGAAATTGAAATATTAAAAAATAAAGAATACACCAAAGATAAAGAAAAATAACAGCGTTTGGAAAATTTTTATACAACAGCCAGAATATACGAACTTATAAGAAATCTAATTATAGGAGATGTTTTAATTTATTTTATTAATCCAGTCTTGATTTCCTTTACCGGGAAATGCACATTGTAATATGAACTTCCGACTCTTGAATCCAGCAATATAATGTGCTTTCGTTTAATTCAAGTTCTTGGCATACTTATTTCACTGGTCAGAGGCTGGAAAAAGAATTTACAAAGGCAGATAAATAAGAAGGCAGGTGAAATACAGGATTTTCTATTTAGAATAGAGCAGTATAAAACAATAAGATAATATGGAGGAAGAATGAAAAGAAATAAAAAATTATTAGTATCATTTCTGGCAGTAAATTCGATACTATCAGCTTATGCAGCAGGAACTGAAACTGTAGTAAGCCCCAGATATGACCGAATGTATAACAGTATAGTAAAGAATATAGAAAAAGGCAGTTCCAATCAAAAAACATATGAAATAATAGAACAAATACTAAATCAGAAAAATAAAGAACTAAAGGATCTGTATTTACGGGGAGATTATATAGTAAAGCCTGAATATCTGGAATGGCAGGTATTTTTTACAGGGTTTTATGATGAATACAGTGAAGGAAGGGATAATTCCCAAGAAAATGCGAAATATCATTCAAAGGTAACAGGTTATTATGATACAAATGGAAATTATATAGTAACAAGCGGAAGTATAAATGGTCTGGCGGGAAAACCGCATCAATCATTACAACAACCAAAAGAGATAGATTTGGGAATAGGGATACAGGTAAGAGAGCCGGACAGACAGCCAATAACTCTGGGTGTGGCAAAACCGTCAATGCCTTTGGTAACTCCAATAGCTCCTATGACTCCGGGTATAGCAGGAATTACACCTGTATTACCTCCATTAGCATCATTTTCTGTACCAAATATAGGAATACCCACACCTCCAATTGGAGTTACTGTTAATGCACCTGTGGTCAGTTCAATAGTTTTCAGTCAATTTAATCCGGTTAATCCGGTTATTTCATCACCATCAGTATTTGACGCACCATTATTAAATAAGGTAGCAACAGGATTTGGGCAGGGAACACCTATGGGAATAAATGCTGAATCAAATGTTGCTGTGGGAAATGCTTCGTTGGTTGGGCATGACGCTGTAACAAGAATAACGACATATAATAGTGGCTGGAATTCAAGCGGTGCCTTTGATTGGTATGGAAGCAGAGAATGGCAGACTGCAAGTGGAACATATGCTGGAGGTACAACAGGTACCGGTGTTTATAAATATACTTTTTTAAATGCTTTAGCAGATTCATTTTATATTCAGGGAAATTGGGAATTTATAAATGGAACAACCGGAACAACAACTCCGCCAAGTGGTAATGTGGTTGGTGCGGCTAGATTTGTCAGTGTAAATCATGCTTTTACTTCTAAAGGAAAAACGATAGTATTTAATTTAGATGGAAATTTGAATATAAAAGGAAGAGCTGATGGTAAAGAAATAACAGTTGGAATTGAACATCAAGCATTTGATGCATTGCATGCAGAAGCTAAGAATAATGCTGTAATGACATTAGAATCTGGTAAGTATTTAGTCGGTTTTAACTTAATCATAGAAAGTGAATGGCGAACGGGTTGTTATTATGATAATTCTGGAAATTCCACATTGGATTCACAGTGTACGCCTTCAGGAAAGCAGAGAACACAAGAATCAACATCAATAAAATCTACTGCAGAAAATAATGGGAAAATAGTTATAAAAAGTGAAGATAGTATAGGAATTGATTTTGGGCAATATGTTTATGGAAGTCAGCCTTTAACAATAGGTGTGTTTCCGGGAGATATTGAAATAGAAGGTAAACATAATTATGGTGTAAGGATTCCGAATGTTTTTTCAAGTGTTTCTGATTATTATAGAGAGACATTGATAAATGGTATGACTAGAAATACAGTTACCTCTGCAGGAGTTTCGATTCCTTCACATCAAGGATTGATTTTTGTCAGTGGAGAAGAAAATGTGGGGCTGTCTCTTTCAAGAA
>JAITVW010000074.1 GCA_031285605.1 Fusobacteriales bacterium
AGATTTATAATTACAGGAAATATCTGAAAAATAATTATAAAGTGAGTACAATAAACAGAAAAATAACCACTTTAAATAATTTTTTCAGGAGTCTGGATATAGAAGTAAGATTAAAAGCAGAGAAAGTGCACAAAATGAGGATCAAAGACGACTTTCTTACAGAAAGGGAATATAAAAGACTTCTGAAATTTGCTATTAACGAGAAAATCAGGATTACTATGGTGGTTCTGGCTCATACCGGAATAAGAGTATCAGAACTAAAGTATATTCATGTGGAAAATCTGAAAACAGGTATAGTAGAAATAGAGAATAAAGGAAAAATCAGAATTATAATTCTTTCAAAAAATTTGATAAATATATTAAAAAAATACTGCAGAGATAGAAATATAAAAAGCGGAAGCATAATCGGTGTAAGCAGAATATACATACATAATTCATTAAAACAAAGTGCTGCCAATGCACGCGGCGGTTTGAAAAAGAGCAAGGTACATGCGCATGCTTTCAGACATTTGTTTGCTGTCCAGTTTTTGAAAAAGAATAATAATATAGCAGCACTTGCAGATATACTGGGACATTCTTCACTGGAAACCACCAGAATATACACAAGTCTGAATAAGAGACAGTTTCAGGAGATGCTGGAGGATATAATATAAAAATATAGACAGGCGGAAGTTTATATTAAACAAAATGTTTTTATATTAAATCAAAGGGCAGAAATCCGTAATGTTAATACAGAGCAATAGTTTTCTTTTATTTTTTATAATAAAATCACCTGACAGGGAAAATACAGGTGATTTATTGACTTATTATAGAGATTTTTTAAGTATTTTGAAAATATCTTTTTCTTCAAGCATATGATAGTAGCCGAGTGTTCCTTTTCTGGCAGCACCTTTAGCCATGACATCAATTTTGGAATCATCTACATTTTCGTCGGAAAGCTTTGACGGCATGTCCAGTGTATCAAAGAAACCCCTTATTTTTTCAATGGTTTCCAAAGCTGCTGCTTTTTCATCATCATTGGATACACCGAATACATTTTTTCCCAGATTCAGGAATTTTGTAAGCGGGAGGGATTCGACAATGTCTTTATCCAGATAATATTTCAGAACATTCGGAAAAAGTATGGCAAGTCCGGCACCGTGAGTAATATCATAAATAGCACTTACCTCATGTTCAATTCCGTGTGAAGCCCAGTCCCCGTGTTTTTTTCCATATGTAACCAGATTATTCAGAGCAAGAGAGCTTGTCCACATAAGATTTGCTCTGGCTTCATAATTGTCCGGCTCTAAGACAGCTTTTTTTGCATAATTAATAACATTTATCATCATTGCTTCGGTAAGTCTGTCAGGAAGTCCGTCATCATCATGGGATGAAAAATATTGTTCCAGAAGATGACTGGCTATGTCGGTAGCACCGGCAGCAGTCTGGTATTTTGAGACAGTAAATGTAAGTGTAGGGTCTTCAAATGTAAAGACCGGTACAAGGAGCGGATGGCCAAAAGCCAGTTTTTCCTGTGTTTTTTCATTTGAAATAACAGAACCGCCGTTCATTTCAGAGCCTGTAGCGGCAAGCGTCAATATAGAGCCTATAGGGAGGACATTTTTTACCTTTGCTTTACCAAGAAGAAAGTCCCACGGATCTCCTGCATAATCCACACCGGCTGAAATACATTTGGCACAGTCAATAGTGCTGCCTCCTCCTACAGCAAGTATAAAATCAAGGTTATTTTCCTTTATTATTTTAATTCCTTCTCTTACGCCGGATATATCAGGATTAGGTTTTACACCTGACAGCTCCTTAAAGAATATGCCTTTGTCATTTAAAAGTGAAACAACTTTATCATATAGTCCGGTTTCTTTTATACTATTTTTTCCATATAAAAATAAAACTCTGTTCCCGTGAAGAAGAATTTCTTTCGGGAGTCTTCCTAATTCATCTTTTCCGAATATTATTTTAGTCGGAATATTATAAGTGAAATTTAACATTTGCTGCCTCCTGTTATTGTTTTGATAATATAAAATTATAACATATAATAAATAAAATATATATAAAAGCATTAAAATAAAAATTCAGAATAAGAATAGTTGAAAATTATGTGAAATAAAGTTATAATCATAGAGTATATATTTATCAGGGAAAGCTTTTCTCCGATGAATACATTACAAGGAGAATGAAAGAACTAAAGCTGATTTTCTTATATTTCTTTGTATTTTTTTCAGCTATACCTTGCAGAACCGAAAAAACAGACTGCGAAACAGCATTATAAACAATGAATTACATGACAAAATAATAACTTATGTTATTTGCAGTAAGTTAAGGAAGAAAATTTAAAAATTTTTGGAAAAACCAAAAGAGAGAAATAAAAATTTGTAAGATATTCAAAAAAATACTTGAAAAAAATGAAAAAATGTATTATTATGTTTTTAGCACTCTGAGTTAGTGAGTGCTAAAAAAGAAAAAAATTATGATAAGGAGGGTTAACATGAAAATAAGACCATTAGGTGAAAGAGTGTTAATCAAACAGACAAAACAGGAAGAAACTACTAAAAGCGGGATTGTTCTGCCTGATACGGCATCAAAGGAAAAACCCATAATAGGAGAGGTTACTGCAATAGGTGAAGCTATAAAAGAGATAAAAATAGGGGATAAAGTAATATATGAGAAGTATGCCGGAACAGAAGTAAAGGATAATGACGATGTATATCTTCTGCTTGAAGTAAAGAATGTTTTGGCAGTTGTAGAATAATAAAAATGAGGAGGATAAAATGGCTAAGCTGATAAAATTTAACGAAGAAGCTAGAAAAGCATTGGAAAAAGGAGTAGATGCTTAGCTGATACAGTAAAGATAACTTTAGGACCAAAAGGGAGAAATGTTGTATTAGATAAAGGATACGGACTTCCGACTATTACAAATGACGGAGTTACAATAGCTAAGGAAATAGAACTTGCAGATCAATTTGAAAATCTTGGTGCACAGATAGTAAAAGAAGTAGCCACTAAATCAAATGATGTGGCAGGAGACGGGACAACTACTGCCATAGTACTTGCACAGGCCTTGATAAAAGAAGGACTGAAAATGGTTTCATCAGGAGCAAATCCTGTATTTCTTAGAAAAGGAATGGAGAAAGCAGCTAAAAAAGTAGTGGAAGAATTAGGAAAAAGAGCTGAAAAAATAAACAGCAATGCTGAGATAGCTCAGGTTGCTTCTATTTCTGCAGCAGATGAAGAAATAGGAACATTAATAGCACAAGCTATGGAAAAAGTAGGAGAAAACGGGGTAATTACCGTAGAGGAAGCTAAATCTCTTGATACTACACTGGAAGTAGTAGAAGGAATGCAGTTTGATAACGGATACCTTTCTCCGTACATGGTAAGCGATGCAGAAAGAATGGTTTCTGAATTGGATAATCCGTTTATCTTGATAACAGATAAAAAAGTAGCAAGCATGAAAGAACTGCTTCCTGTACTGGAAAAAACAGTAGAAACTGGAAGACCTATGCTTATTATTGCTGAAGATGTGGAAGGGGAAGCACTTGCTACGTTAGTAGTCAATAAATTAAGAGGTACACTAAATGTAGTAGCTGTAAAAGCTCCGGCATTTGGCGACAGAAGAAAGGCAATGCTTGAAGATATCGCAGTATTAACCGGCGGAGAAGTAATTACCGAAGAAAAAGGAATAAAGCTTGAAAATGCCGATATTACTTCACTGGGACAGGCTAAAAAAGTAAGAGTAACAAAAGATCATACAGTAATAGTGGATGGTGCCGGAGATTCTGCGTTTATAAAAGGAAGAGTAGGTCAGATACAGGCTCAGATACAGGAAACTACTTCAGATTATGATAAAGAAAAATTACAGGAAAGACTTGCTAAATTATCTGGAGGAGTTGCAGTGGTAAAAGTAGGAGCTGCTACAGAAACAGAAATGAAAGAAAGAAAATTAAGAATAGAAGATGCACTGAATGCTACAAGAGCAGCTGTAGAAGAAGGAATAGTATCTGGAGGAGGAACAATCCTTGTGGAAATTTCTAAATCTATAGAAGAGTTTAAGCTTGACGGCGAAGAAGGAATCGGTGTAGAAATTGTTAAGAAAGCGCTGTTTGCACCGTTAAAGCAAATAGCAATTAATGCAGGAGCAGATGCGGGAGTTATTCTTGAAAAAGTAAAATCATCAGAACCTGGAACTGGTTATGATGCGGCTAAAGAAGAGTATGTAAATATGATTAAAGCCGGAATAGTAGATCCTGCTAAAGTAACAAGATCTGCTATACAAAATGCCGTATCGGTTTCATCGGTATTATTAACTACTGAAGCAGTAGTGGCAAATGAAAAAGAGGAAAAAGCAATGGGCGGCGGAATGCCCGGCGGGATGATGCCCGGAATGATGTAATATAAAAAATGATGACTGTGAAAACAGC
>JAITVW010000115.1 GCA_031285605.1 Fusobacteriales bacterium
TATCATTTTACACTCCTGTCTATATTCAGAATTTTTCTTATTACATATGAAGCAGCTGTTATTCCTGCTGCCGATGGTACAAAACTGTTACTTCCCGGAGTTATTTTCCAAGGGATTTCTTCACCCATAAAATATTCTGTTTTTCCTTCATCTTTGTATCTTGAACTTTTATCAGGAACCATAGGTATTTCTCTGGAAAAAACAACCGGAAGCTTTTTTATTCCCTTTTTCTTCAAAAGCTTTCTCAGCATTCTGGCAAGCGGACATGCCTGAGTGTCGTAAATATCACATATTTCAATCATTTCCGGAAACATTTTATTCCCAAATCCCATTGAAGAAATGATATTAATATTGTTTTGACTGCAGTATTCTATAAGTATTGCTTTTGTCCTGACCATATCTACGGCATCAATCACAAAATCCGGATTGTGTTTTTCAAAAAATTCCTTAATATTATCTTCTTTGAGAAGATTTATCTCTTTTACTACTTCACATTCGGGATTTATCTCTTTTATTCTTTCTCCCATTACATCTGCTTTATTAAGACCGACAGTACCTTTGAGAGAATGTATCTGTCTGTTTATATTTGATTCTGAAATTTTATCAAAATCAATAAGTATAATTTTTCCGACAGCTGATCTTGCCAGTGTCTCTGCAGAATATGATCCTACACCTCCAATTCCAAAAACTGCCACTGATGATCCTTTTAATTTTTGTATACCATTTTCTCCTATAAGCATTTCCAGCCTTGCAAATTTATATGACATTTATTTACTCCTATATTTATTGTTACTTTTGCTTCTCATAAAAATATTTTTATAAAAAGCTGTATATATTTTACCATAATTTTTCTAAAAATAAAATAAAGGTATTATATGACTGCAAATATTCTGCAGTATCATGTAATACCTGGTTAAAATTATATTTTTTTACGCTTCGTTTTCTACATATCTTGAATTTTCCTGATAACTTTTATCTTTTGCATAAATGAATACTACACTTCCGCCTTTCAGCTCGTCAATTATCTGTGCATATTCCTCTAAAGGCAGTGCAGGACATCCGAGACTTCTTCCTAAATGACCATTTGATCTCAAAAACTCCGGACTTGCATAATCAGCTCCGTGAATTACAATTGATCTTGCTTCGGCATTATCATTTATATCACTTTCAAGTCCGTATAATTTTAACGAATAACCGTTTGAACCCTCATAAGTATATCCTGTCAAATAAAATCCGAGACTGCTCATATTGGAATCTATGCTGTTAGAAAATTCTGTAGCATAATTATTTCCTGAATTTTTCCCATGTGCTACATAAGTATCATACAACACTGTATTTTTATCAAAATCTATTACATAGAATCTCTTCTTTGATGAAGAACTGCTGAAATCTATTATTGTAAGCACATTTCTCTTCTTTTTTTTCACTTTTTTAAATCCATCCACAGCCTGCCTAAAAACTTCAAAATCCAGTTTTTTGTCAAGACCCAGTGTCATATATTCTTCTCTTATTCCCTCATTACTCGGGTCAAAAATATTCATGCTCGATCTTAAGCTGCTGCTGTTATTGTCAATTATTTTAAACATATCTTCAAAATATTCTGAAGAAAATGCTGCCGTCGAAAGTGTAAATGTCATCAATGATAATAAAATAAGTTTTCTCATGTACTATATCATCCTATCCTAGTTTTACCGTTTCAAAATAATAAATCTCCTTTAATGTTTATATCATATTTTTACTTCAAAATCAAGAGCAGGTATAGCAGATTTTTTTAAACAGGCAGTAAAAAACTGCTCGGCACGCACTAAAAAATTAAAACCACTTTCTTTTTATCAGATACCATGTACTGATCATAGTCAGTACAATTGAAATTACTATTACTATTATAAAAGCATACTTTTGATTTTGAAAAGGCAGTGAAACGTTCATTCCATATACGCTGGATACCAGCATAGGAAAATTCAATATAATTGTAAGTGCCGCAAGTGCTTTCATTACAATATTAAGATTATTGGATATAATGGAAGAAAAAGCACTTGTAAGACTGTCCACTATACTGCTGTACAGCCGGCTCATTTCCAGTGCCTGATTATTTTCTATTATTACATCCCTGATGAATTCTTTCTCTTCGTCATTTTCCCAGAGCTTTCCGCTCAAAAGTCTTTCCATTACCATCTGGTTTCCTTTTAGTGATGTAGTAAAGTAAACCAGACTTTTCTCTATTTCCATAAGATTTATCAGTTCCTGGTTTGACTGTGTTTTTCTCAGCCTTGCTTCCGCTCCGATTATATTTATATTTAATGTCTTCAAATATTTCAGATATCTTTTTGTAGTGGCAAGAAGTACAATCATTACAAAGCTTCTTATACTTTCAAATTTTTTCCCGTAGTTATTTATTACCACATCTATAATATTCATATCTTCGGAAGCAATAAGAATAAGTTTTTCCGGAGTCAGTATTATACCCATCGGTGTTGTCTTAAAAGTAAGATTTCCCGGCTTATCATCAGCTTCTGTCGGAACTCTTATCAGTAAAAACAGCTGATTTTTATAATTTTCCAAACGCGGTATTTCATTCTTATCAAGTGAATCTTTTAGATATTCGTGGATTATTCTTTCTTTTTTGGAGATTTTATAAATATCTTCATACTGAGGATCCAGCACTTTTATTAAATCAGCTTCTTCATACTCGGCGGAATTCTTTATTTCCTTTACATGACCGTTCAGTCTGTAATATCTTAACATTTTTCACCTCCTGTATTTTTTATAATACTTATTATTCATAATGTGAAGTATCGTAAAACAGTTCTTCACCGAATAAACCATTACTATAATTATACATTGTCAAAGAAACATTGGGCTTTAAACCTCTGCCCCAAAAATCCTTTATTTCCAGATTGTTTATTGCGGAGATTATCGCCATAAGTGACATTCCGTGAGCTACTACAAGTATTTTTCCGTCTTCCCTGCTGACAATATCATCTAAAAAATCAGAGGTTCTGCTGATCAGCTCTTTATATGTCTCACCGTTATATTCCGAAGGATTATATATTTCCGGATCTTCATGCATAACAGCTATTTCACCTTTAAATCTTTCGTCCAGTGTTTCTATCTTTTTTCCTTCAAGAACACCAAAATTCATTTCCTTTAATCTTTCATCAGTAACTATAGGATTTACTCTGTTTCCCAGTACTAATTCTGCAGTTTTCATTGTTCTTCCGCTTGGAGAAGCAAAAACTTTTGAAAATTCAATATCCGACAATCTTTCACTCAGCTTTTTTGCCTGAAAAATCCCGGTTTCCGTCAAATCTGAATCTAATGTCCCCTGTAATCTCATTTCTACATTCCATTTTGTCTGCCCATGTCGAACTAATAGTATATCCAGCAATTTATTCATCTCCTTGTATAATGTATTTAGGTTAATAAGGCAACCTATATCCTTTATTAGCTGTATATATACAAATATTGTATAATTAAATCAATTAGGTAGAGGTAAGCCGTTCTCTCCTTGAAGCTCT
>JAITVW010000194.1 GCA_031285605.1 Fusobacteriales bacterium
ATTGGATTCAATATAATCGTAGAGGTAACAGTCTTTTTAAAGTAGTTAAGGCTACAAGGAGAACAAAGTTACCACTCTACCATTAAAATAATTATTACATAAAGTAACAAAAATTTTAAGTAGTTAATTTAGCTAGATTAACTACATACATATTATACAAGGAGTTGGAATTATGATGTATTCACTGGGAGAAAAAAAGCCAAAAGCGGATAAAGATACTTTTGTGGCAGAATCAGCCGCAGTAATAGGTGATGTAGAGCTTGCAGACGGTGTAAATATATGGTTCGGTGCTGTTTTAAGAGGAGATCTCGAGAAAATAAGCATTGGTTCCGGAAGTAATGTTCAGGATAATTCTACAATACATACTGATTTTGGAATGCCATGCAGAATCGGGAAAAATGTTACAGTAGGTCATAATGTTATTCTTCACAGCTGCGATATCGGCGATAATGTAATAGTAGGAATGGGAAGTACGGTATTAAACGGTGCAAAAGTAGGAGCAAACTGCCTTATAGCTGCAAATTCCCTTGTAACACATAAGCTTCCGCATGAAGACGGGGTTCTCATAATAGGACAGCCTGCCAAAGTAATAAGAAAGCTTACAGAAGATGAGATAGAGTATATTTTTGAGAATGCAGATCATTATGTAAAAATCGGAAGATATTTTAAAGAAAATCTAAAGGAGATCAAATGAGGGAAAAGGTATATGTAGGTTTGGTACATTATCCAGTATATAATAAAAATAACGATGTTGTGGCAACATCAGTTACAAATTTTGATATACACGATATATCAAGAACATGTCGTACATATGATATAGAAAATTATTTTATAGTAACTCCGCTTGATGCACAAAAAGAGCTGACCGGAAGAATAATAGGATTCTGGCAGAAAGGCGACGGTATAGAGTTTAATAAAAACAGGAATGAAGCCTTTGAACATACACAGCTTATGGATTCTATAGAGGACTGCATAAAAAAAATCATGGAAAAAGAAGGCAAAGAACCGAGAATAATAACAACATCGGCAAAAACTTTTCCAAACTCAGTATCTTACAAGGAATTAAGCGGTGAAATATATGATGATGAAAATCCTTATTTTCTTCTTTTCGGAACCGGATGGGGTCTAACAGATGAAATAATGGAAATATCATACAAAATACTTAATCCTATAAGGGGAAAGACAGAATATAACCACCTTTCAGTAAGAAGCGCTGTTTCAATTATACTGGACAGACTCTTTGGTGACAACTGATATTTTGCTGAATATAAGGAGACCGGGACATTAATGGATGAATATGTAAGAAATATTATATTAAACGAACTGAAAGAACTTGAAAAAAAAGAAAATATAAAAATACTTTTTGCTGTGGAATCCGGGAGCAGAGCATGGGGTTTTGAATCTAAAGACAGTGATTATGATGTTCGTTTTGTATATGTAAGACCTCTTGAATGGTATATGTCGATAAGTAAAAGAAAAGATACATTGGAAGTTATGATAGATGAAGAGCTGGATTTTGCAGGCTGGGATCTGAATAAAGCTGCTGAACTGCTGGCTAAAAGCAACCCGCCTCTGGGTGAATGGCTGAATTCCAGCATCGTTTATACAGAAAAGGACAATATTATTTCCGAGTTTGATAAACTTTTTGATAAATATCTCAGAGAAACTGCCTTGGTATATCATTATTTGAATATGACCTCCAAAGATATGGAAACTCTCCGTGAAAAAAGAGAAATAAAACTAAAAAAATATTTTTATATATTAAGATCATTACTGGCATCAAAATGGGTAATGCTGTATCATGAAAAACCTCCTATACTTTTGAGCGAGCTTTTGACACTGGTAAAGAATAAAGCAATTCAAAAGGAAGTGGATAAACTTCTGGAAATAAAGAAAGCCGGAGATGAAAGTACCAAGACAGCGGGAAACGAAATAATTAATGAATTTATTTTTGATACAAAAAAAGAAGTAGAAAAAATGGTGAGAGAAATTCCAAATTCTAAAAGTACCGATCTGAAATTTCTGGATAAGTTTTTTTTGGATAAAGTTCTTTATTATGAAAAAATATAGTTTTAAGCGGGGTTGTGATATAAAGGAATTTCGTTTTTTGTTAATTTTTAAAACAAAGTCTGTTTTTTACATTTTCTTATATTTTAATATACAAATATATTTTTTGCACCAATTTAAGAGAAAAAATATATTTTGAAGAAAAAAATTATAAAAAAAGCTTTGCCCTAATATTGACAATCAGAAACTTCAAGCTAGAATTAAGTATATGTATCAAAAAATTGAGAAATATTTTTGGTATAAATTTCTAAATTCTAATATTTACAGTAAATTTTTTTATACAAAAAAATGAAACGTTTTAAAAATTTTAGTTTACTATGAGTTTTATTTCAAAATAAATAATTAACAGGTGGGCAGAATGAAAAAATTGATCAACAAGGCAGAGAATATTCTGAGAGGAGGGGGAAAAGCAGCTGAAAAAGGGATGTTATCAGCAAAAGATATTCAGGTGAAACGGGAGAAGGCGGATTATCCGGGTAAAAGAAGCATAGGAACTGTAGATCCAGGTGTACGTTCCAGTTATCTTATATTAAAAACAATTTATAATCAAATTTAGGAGGAAAAAATGATAGGTTTGGTAGTAGTAAGTCATAACAGAAAATTAGCAGAGGAAATAATAAATTTTTCAAATGAAATGAAGCAGTTTGATTTCCCGGTAGAAAACGGCGGGGGAACAAGCAGTGAAATATATGGAACAGAACCGCAGATAATTATAGATGCGATAAAGCGTGCGGATAAAGGGGAAGGTGTCTTGATATTTGTGGATTTGGGAAGTTCTATTATGAATGCGGAAATGGCTGTTGAGATACTTGGCAGTCCGGAAAAATTATATATTGTAGATGCTCCGCTGGTAGAAGGGTTAATATCAGCTGTAGCCGGGAATTTTCCCGGGATATCTGCAGAAGAATTAAAACAGATATCTGAGGAAAGCAAAAACTTTATAAAAATAAAATAATCGGGAGGTTTCATTTTATGAAAAATGTTACTGAAAAGAATTATGTGATAGCTTTAGATCAGGGAACGACAAGTTCCAGAGCTGTTATTTTTGATAAAGATACAAATATAGTAGGAATAGCACAAAGGGAATTCCGGCAGATATATCCTCAGCCGGGCTGGGTCGAGCATAATCCTATGGAAATCTGGGCAACTCAGAGGGCAGTACTGACAGAGGTAAATGCTAAAACCGGAATTCCTCTTGATGAAATAGCGGCAATAGGTATAACAAACCAGAGAGAAACAGTAATAGTATGGGATAAAGAAACGGGAGAACCAGTTTATAATGCCATAGTCTGGCAGTGCAGAAGAACTGCCGGCATATGTGAGGAGCTGAAAACAAGGGGACTTGAGGAATATGTAAAAGAAAACACAGGATTAATAATAGATGCTTATTTTTCAGGAACAAAAATTAAGTGGATTCTTGATAACGTTCTCCGGGCAAGGGAAAGGGCAGATAATGGACAGCTTCTTTGCGGTACGGTAGATACGTGGCTTGTATGGAAGCTTACCGGAGGAAAGGTTCATGTGACTGATTATACAAATGCGTCAAGAACAATGCTTTTCAATATAAAAACTCTGGAATGGGATGAAAAACTCCTGAATGAGCTGGGAATACCGAAATCAATGCTGCCTGAGGTAAAAAATTCCAGTGAGATGTATGGTGAAACATCTCTCGGAGGCGGAGGAAATACAACAACAGTTGTTCCTATTGCCGGAATTTCCGGAGATCAGCAGGCAGCTCTTTTCGGACAAGCCTGTTTCGTGAAAGGTGATACGAAGAGTACCTACGGAACAGGGTGTTTTATGCTGATGAATATAGGGAATGAATTTCTAAGGTCTAAAAACGGTCTGCTTACTACAATTGCCATCGGGCTTGACGGAAAAGTAGAATACGCTTTTGAAGGAAGTATATTTGTAGCAGGTGCGGTGGTTCAATGGCTGAGAGATGAAATGAGACTTATAGCAGATTCGGCAGATACAGAATATTTTGCAAAAAAAGTAGAAGATAACGGCGGTGTATATGTAGTACCGGCTTTTGTAGGACTGGGAGCACCTTATTGGGATATGTATGCAAGAGGCGGTATACTGGGACTGACAAGAGGATCAAATGCAAATCATATAATCAGAGCAGCCCTTGAATCGATAGCTTACCAGACAAAAGATCTTCTTGAGGCTATGCAGGATGATTCAGGTCTTATTCTTACAAAGCTCAAAGTGGACGGAGGAGCTGTAAGAAATGAGTTTCTTGTGCAGTTTCTTGCGGATATAATAGGGGAAACAGTATTAAAGCCTGAAATAACAGAAACAACAGCATTGGGAGCTGCTTATCTTGCAGGAATGGCTGTAGGTTTTTGGAAAGATAAAGATGATATAAAGAAACACTGGAAATTAAATAAGGAATTTAAAACTGAACTGGACAGGGAAAAACGCAATAAAT
>JAITVW010000013.1 GCA_031285605.1 Fusobacteriales bacterium
GTAGAATAATAAAGCATCATATTATCCCCAAAATTATTTTTATATTCATTGGGATTCTTAAGCTCCCCGTTTATAACCGCAAGAAGGACTCCGCTTGGTCTCGTATGCTCGTCCAATTCTCCGTTTTCCAGAATTCTGTCCTTCAAATCTCCTATAAAAGACTTTTTCTTTCCAAACAATCCTTTTTGGGCAAGTACATCCACTGCGTACTCCCATCTTATCCAGGCGAATTCCAGCTCTACATTATCCGAATAACCTATTTTCATTACTTCCTCTTCGTCTTTAGGACCGTTTACTATTGCATTGACTACCACTGTATTTAATATATTATTGCATTTTTCGGCAAGTTCATTTTTTATATTTAAAAATTCAAATTCTACACTTCCAAATCTTCTTACTCCGTGAGTATGAAGCCATGCCATGCCATTCTCAGGAATATAATGTGTAGAATACATTATCCCCGGCGAAGGCGGTATATTTGTGGAAGCTATCATTTCCAGCTGTTCTCCTTCAAGAAGCTTATATGCTGACATATCCGCCGCAAGATAATTATCACTGCTTAGTGTATATAAAACTTTCAGCTGAAGATGATATGCTTCTATCGGTATATTATCATAGACCATTTTTGTCATTATCATGTTGCCGCACTGATTTATTTTTTCCATATATTCTGAAAAACAGCCTCCTGAAAGGCTGTTATAGCTTTCGACGCTTCTCTTCAGAATATCTGTCATTTCCAAAACTCTTATTTCTACTTCATATTCATTATCCATGTACTCTATTTTAGCAATAAGGGTATTAATTTCAATGTTCCCGTTGTCTTCTTTTAAATTCTTAACTGAAAAAAGAGCGCTTTTTTCAAGTTTTTCCTTTAAATTCTCAAATTCAAGGTCATTCCCTGCCTTAGGTATAACCCCTATAAATGATTCCTCAAGAATCTTTTTTTCCAGCACTGCTTTATATTCATCTTCCTCCATATATTCACTCCTTTAGCTTTATAATTAAATATTATATCATAGTTTACAAAATTTTCTGTATTTCTTTTACTAAAGTTTTTCTTGACTTTTCTCTTCAAAGTTTTATTTAACAGTACTGTTACGATTAGATATATTAAATTTTAAGTTTAATATATCTAAACTAATAATATGAAAAAATTTTATTTTTTACAGTGTTGTTAATGATGACTTCGGCACCATAATCTTTTATATTCATGGTTCGATTACAACAAATCAGTCTTTTATCAGCTCTCACAGCTTCAACACGATATGTATTATCTTAAATATATAGTTTTTTTTATATTTGGCTTAAATATTGTATAATTACTTTGCATATTTTATTTATTTCAGTTTTACTGGTTTTCAGCTGCTGCAGCACTATAAATAATTCAAAAAATAATATATCCTCACTTGATGAAAATTAGCAGACATATCAGAAGAAAAGAGCTCTCCAAAGCCTGACGGTCAAAGATTTGGAGAATTCGCCCTGAATATCGGTATAGATTCAATAAACGGTTCCTCTGGAATCAATTCATTCTTCTGTTCATTGCAGTTAACAATGGCAGGATTACTATGAAAGGAACAGCCGGAGCTCTAATGGCATGACCTGAAGAGTTTATGAAATTGGAAGGAAGATATTTAAAAGCGTTAAATAATTAAAAGTTAAAAAATCATTGAAAATACCCTCAAAATCAAATTTGATACCAACACATTGACTTTTCAAAAAATCAGTCAGTAATTCCATAAAACGGTTTTTAGCTTTCTATAGATTTAGATCATTTTTTATTTTTAGTATTTTTTTAATTTTTACTTCCAACGGGTATACTCCATAGTGTTTTTTGAAAATCTGTGAAAAGTAACCGTAATTTTCATAGCCTATCAGATTTGCCACTTCCGATACCTTCAGTCCTTCATCACTAAGCATATTGTAGGCTCTGTCAAGTTTAATGTTTTTAAGAAATTCATGCATTCCCATTCCGGTCTTTTCTCTAAATTTTTTACTTAATTCTCCTCTGTTCATGTAAAACTTTTTGTGTATTTTTGCCAGTAAATCAGGCTCATTATAATTATTCTCCATATAATCCACAACATCTTCAAATACATCGTTGTCATGACTGTCTATTTCAATAAGAGTCTTCATAAAAACTGTTATTATACCGCCCATACCTTCATTTACCTTGGAAAAGGCAAAAAATTTCTTTCCCCATTTTGCTTCATACTTCATTACCAGATCAAGTATATTAAGAAGTTTTTTCTGGGTATTTCTAATGAATTTTTTTTCGTTAGGCACCAGATTTTCTCTCAGATAACGGACACTTTTTTCTACTTCTTTGTCTTCGCTAAAATTTTCCAGATAATCTTTACTTAATATCAGCATAAGCAATTTTATTTTTGTTTCAGGTTTAGGAATAAGAACTTCTGTTGTTCTCCTTCCGCCATAACTCAGAAATAATTCTCCTGCTTTCAGACTGTAGCTTTCTTCATCAGGAAATTTCACTGTCATCGCTCCTTCTTTTAAAAAACGTATTATTAAACAGTCTTCAAAATCTTTATTATTATATTCACAGTAACTCCTAAATCTGGCTTCCATCTTAAGTAACTCCACGCCTTCACACATTATCTGATGAATAATATTTATCTTATCATCACCATTTAATACATGGTATTCACTTTCCGTCAAACCTATCTCCACTTCATCTGCCATATGTTTAAGTGATTTCAGATGTTGCTGACAGTAGTTTTTCATAATTTTACCTCCAAGCTTTATATTCATCATAAAGGCAATTTTTATAATAATTTTTTATTGTCGGAAATTTTTCTTTCCCCTTCTAATATACCTGATTTGAGTTAATTGTCAAGTTATTTATACCTAACTTTCTATTTATAATTCAATTAATTTTTTCACATAATCTATTTTCTATGCTGAAATTTTGGACTGTAAACTGTAAGTTCTTCAAAGTCATATCCTCTGCTTTTGTAAAAATCTATTATCGACTGCAGTGCATCTGCCGTGGTCATCTTTGCAGTACTGTCATGCATTAATAAATTTATTTTTGCCGCATTACAGCTTGTGGCATTTTTTACCAATATATCTACGGGACGTCTGCTTCCTGCTGCATCAGTACTGTCGCAATTCCAGTCTTGATACACAAATCCTTCATCGTTTAATCGGTCAATTATTTTTCTGAGTGTAGCTTTTTTTATTATGGGATTGCTGGAACCGCCGGGAAATCTGGTAACTTTTGCATCTACTCCTGTTTTTTCCATTACTGCATCGTGAATTTTATACAAATCCTTAAAAAATGCTTCTTCCGATGCATAAACTTCTTTATAATTATGAGAATATGAATGAAGCGCTATTGCATGCCCTTCCTCCACTATCCTCTTATACATATTGGAATTATGTCCTATTACAAAAAAAGTACCTTTTATGTTGTTTTTTTTCAGAATAGCAAGAATTTTTTCTGTATTCTGCGGCGTAGGACCATCATCAAATGTAAGATAAACTACTTTTTTATTTGCTGTCTGCTCTGCAAGCTCTGACCTTAGTCCTCTATTTTCTTCCTCAAGTTTCACTAATATGTCATTAGTCTTTTTTTCCTTTTCATCAAGTGCCGCAATTTCTGTTTTTAATCCTTTTATTTTATCTACGGTTTTTTTATTGTCAAGTAAAATACGTCCTGCATCTCCCAATGCAAAAATACTTACTGCCAACATAAGAAAGATTATTACTTTTTTCATTACTTCTTACCTTCTTTCAGTGCCTTGTTTTCATCTTCAAATCTTTTTAGCTTTATTTCCCTGAACCTGAATTGTTCTTCCTTTTCTTTTTTCGCGGCAAGTAATTTTAATACTTCTTTCTCATTGACGCCTTTTTTTATACTAACTACAAAATGTGAATAATATTCAGCTGCTCCTAAGCTCATCAACACTGCTGACAATGTTACCGCTGCTTTTTTCATTTTTCCTCCTTGAATTACAATTTCACATACTTGAATAGTACCATCTGTTTAAATTTTTTCAATTATATTTTATTATAACTCTAATTTATATACAGTATTATAAATAAACAACTGTAAATCTTCCCGGAAAATATATATAATTTTTTTCTATTATTGACTAAAAAGAAAAAAGTAATAATACAGCAACAATAATAAAGAGATTCAATCTCATTTTATAATAACTGAAACTGAAAAATCAGATTTTTTGAATTTAAATACCCCCGTTTCATTTTTATTTTAATGTATATTATAATAAATCATTATAACATATTTTTAATTTAAATAATAATATAAATTACAAAAGCAGTATCTAATTTCCACTCCAATACTGCTCTTTTACCATTAAGTATTCATTTTTGCTTTTATCATATTTTCCAGTTCTTTTACTTTTCTATACTGATTCCGTAAAGTCTCGTCAGAATGTCCTTCAAGGTCAATATACTTTTCCAGTGCTTCTCCCAAATAATAAAGTTCATGCACAGCCTCCACGTTCTCGGCAAAATACTTCAAAGGCTGGTCAAGTATCTCCTGAAAATCATCTACTACAGCCTGATAACATTTCAGTGCTGTTTCCATTTCACCTATTTTGCTGTTAGCTAATCCCATATTATATGTACTTCTCGCTATTTCATAAGAATAATGACGCTTTATTGCAAATACTATTCTTGACTGTATAAGCCTTGAATTATAATAATTTTTATAATCCCTTATTATATCAAAATAATTCGCCAAAAAATCATTCCACACATCAATACATGCCCCGTCCAGCCATACCATACCGTTAATCGGCTTTTTCGGATATCCGTCTGACTCTTCCTGTACCTTCATTACTCCTGCGATACTCAGCTGCATCAATAAATCCGCATATTTTCTGACATCTTCATTATCTGCACTGTTTTTGTCCAATACGGCCTGAAAATAAAATCCCAACTCTCCTATATTTTTATATAACTCAGCACCTGTCTGAAAGAGAAGATTAAAATTAATCTTTCTGGGCTCCAGAAAATTTTTCAGCACAGAACTCATTATTATATATGGCTTTCTCTCATTTGGTATTAATTTATCAAATTCTGAAACTGCCTGTTTGAAGTCCAGATTCTCCACTGCTGCCATAATACTTGGAAAATGGGTATTTTCTCTATAACTTCTGTTCGGAAAGTATAAATCCTGAATTCCTCTTTGCTCTCCCGGCATATTTTCATCTCCTTAATTTTTTATTTTATATATGTTAAAATTCTTATTTGTCTGATCATAAAAATTTTAACATATATAAAAAGGTTTGTAT
>JAITVW010000214.1 GCA_031285605.1 Fusobacteriales bacterium
CTTCAGGAACAACAGGAACGACAAACAGAACAAGGGCAGTAGCAGCTGTAACATCATTAAGTAAATTTTGGAAAATAAAGTATTCTCCTGTAATAGGTTCGGGAAAAAGAGACGGAGTAATGGAAGATAAAGGAGTCTTTTCCAGAATAAATATAAGAGGTGTAATGATGGCGTCAATTCCAGGATTCATTACAATGGCTTTGGTGCTCGCAGCAAGTAAGCTTCCGTTTTTAAACGGGCTTAGTGAGATATTTGATATTTTAATAAAAGCACTTCCTGTAATTATTGCAGCTCTGGCGGCGAAGCAGGTTTCCGGTCTTGATGAGGTAGGGATAGTTTCCGGTATAGTAGCAGGTGTTTTATCAGTGAACGGCGGAATAATCGGCGGTATGATAGGCGGAATTCTTGCCGGAATATTATGCTTTTATATGATAAAGCTGTGCTTTAGTTATAATTTCCCCGCTACGACTGCAAATATAGTAGCAGGAGGAATTTCCGGTCTTGCTTCGGGACTGGTAGTTTATTATTTTATAGCACCAATAGCATTATGGCTTGGTGATGGTTTGAGAGCAGTTATAGAAATGGCATTGAATATCAGTCCTATTTTGGCAGGAGGAATCGCAGGTCTTTTGATCTGGCCGGCAATAATAGGGGGAGTATATCATGCTGCAATACTGCCTATAGTACTGCTTGAAATGGAGAAAACAGGAACAAGCTTCCTTGGAGCGATAGACATGACAGGTCTTGTAATGGTTTCGACAGGAATAATGCTTGCAAATATAATATTTCCAAGACAAAAAAGCGACAGAGCAATAGCAACACCGGGACTTTTAATAAATGTCTTTTTTGGGACATTTGTAGAAGCTTCATATCCGTTTATGTTTTCGGATAAGCTTGTAATGGCGGGTGCAATGATTTCCGGATGTCTCGGAGGAATCGTGGTAGGAATGTATAATCTTAGAGGAACAGCTTATGTTCCGTCAATTTTCGCACCGGTTATGTCAAATAATGTTGCAGGATTTGCAATAAGTATGATAATATCAGCAGGATCTGCATTTGCAATAACATCACTCGCAAATAAAATAGCAGCAAAGAAAAATAATTCACAGTAAAGGAGAGATTTAGATGATTTTAGGAGATTCAGGACAAAAAAGAAGAAAAGCACTGAAAAAAGTATTGGATGCAGTAGAAGAACATGGAGGAACAACTATACTAAGCACGGGAATAACGGGAGATGATGCGAGAATAGCAAGAGCAGCAGTGGCTGGAGGAGCAAGACTTCTGGAACCTAATCATCCGGCAGTGGCTTTGGCAAGGGGGCATAAAGGTGTAATTACAATGCATGCTGCAGAACAGGTAAGACACGAAATACCGCTTGATGAAATGCTGAAAGTAACACAGGGAGTAAGAAACGTAGTAGGAGAAGATATTTACATAACTGTAGGTGTTCCGGGAGGATTTACCGAAATACTGCCTTTGGAATTAAAGGAAGAAGATTTCTTCAAAATAGCAATGAGCGGTGCAGACGGGGTACATGTACATAAATCTACCCTTGAAGATCTTAAAGATGTGGTAAAATATGCACATAAATATGGTTTATTGGTAGATGCATATATAGGACATCCGGATGATCTTCATACTTTTGGAATATCTGCAAGTACACCGGAAGAAGTAGCAGAAGCGGCGAAAGCAATGGAGAAAATCGGAGTGGACATGATAGGTTTAATGACAGGAATGAGCTATGAAGGAACTGCAGCAGGGGAAATACATCCTGTAATCAAAGAGAGACTTTCGGCACTGGTATCTTCGGTAAAAGTTCCTACACTTGCAGAGGGCGGAATAAATGATACTAATTATGAGGCATTTAAAGATACAGGAGTAAACATACTCGTAATAGGAACATCAATTGATAATGTGGTATCAGAGGCAGCTACAAATGTAGTAAAGAAATTTTTATCATTAAAAAAACAGGCTTAACTATTCTGTAAAAAACAGGATTTTGTGTGAATTTAGGAATAACACCGAGTAATGATCTTTCGGTGTTATTTTAATAATAAGTGAAATAAACTTAAAGTTAATGAATTGAAATTAACTAAACTGGAAGAAATAATAAAAAAGAACTACCGGCATTGCTTGGGAATAGTAAAAAGAGCATGTCTGTGAGGACAGTTGATAATATCATTGGAAATCTTCATAGTCCGGACAGCGGAATATTTGAAGCAGCAGGAAGGGCAAAGATGTAAGAGGAATTCTTTGAGAATGACCGCAAAAGAGGCATTTAAAGATGAAATATCCTTTATTAAAATCTCTGCAAGCAATAAAACTAGAGATATATTTCAGCTTATCCTGTATAGTTATTTTATTAGTCATAAAACAATTATACAAGAAATCGGGACTGTATCAAAATCAATGTCGTCAACTAAAGGAAAAAAGGAAGCAAAAAGAGAATTTATGTATAAGAATATATACGAAAATGTAAAAATAATGTATACTAAAATTAACCCGGAAAAGAATATGGGAATTAGAGATGAGTTCTTGTATTCATATGAAGTGGTTTCCAAAACCGGGAATTAGAGCGTTCATACTTCCTGTTTGGTCGCAGGGGAGAGCGTTCTTTTATTGCTAAAGCTAAAATACAATCAATGAATTGTGGCTTCAAAATATTTATCAAGTTCACAGGTCAGAGTTTTTTTGGGAATAGAGAGAATGCAAATGATAATTTCATAAAAAGGAAGTTTCCGTTTTCCGGTAAAATTAGTTTTTGACATAGTGTGTTGATTTTTAAAGGAATCAGAATGAATGAGAGTAGAAATATTCTTGAATAAATCAAAGATTTTACTTCGCTGAATCATAAAAAAACACCTCACAATTATAGCTTTATACTTAATTATGAAGTGATTATATTGGTAATTGTCAAGTTTTTTTCTTAAGTTGACGACATTGTTTTTGATACAGCCTCCGGCTTTTTGAAAATTTATAAATTCAATGAATTTTCTACAATTTTTAGTATAACTTCTACGGCTTTTTCCATTGATTGAACAGGTATATATTCAAATCTGCTGTGAAAATTATGACCTCCCGTAAAGATATTAGGACATGGAAGCCCCATATATGAAAGTCTTCCACCGTCTGTTCCACCTCGGATAGCTTGTATCAGAGGTTTAACGCCTGCATCCTTCATTGATTTTTCTGCAAGATCAACAATATACATTACAGGCTCTATTTTTTCTTTCATGTTGTAATATGAATCAGTAATTTTAACATTGATCCAGTTTCCGTTGTTTAATTTATTTATATATCCTGCAATTCTTACAGCTTCGTTTTTTTTGTGTTCAAATTTTATTTTGTCATGATCTCTTATAATATATTTTAATGTGCTGTTTTCAGTAGTTCCGTTCATTTCTGTCAGATGATAAAAGCCTTCATATTTTTCAGTATATTCAGGTCTTTCAAATGAAGGAAGGCTGTTATGAAAATGTATTCCCAGTTCCAGTGCATTGATAAGCTTGTCTTTAGCACTTCCCGGATGTACATTTCTTCCTGTGATCTGCACTTCCAGTGTAGCAGCATTAAAATTTTCATATTCCAGTTCTCCGATTTCTCCGCCGTCAAGCGTGTAAGCGAAATCTGCCGCAAAATCTGCTACATCAAATAAATCAGCTCCTCTGCCTATTTCTTCATCGGGAGTAAAACCTACGCATATTGTTCCATGCTCTATTTCAGGGTGATTTTTCAGATAATCCACAGCTGTGATTATCTCAGCGATTCCGGCTTTATCATCTGCTCCCAGAAGAGTAGTACCGTCAGTTACGATAATGTCATTTCCCATATAGTTAAGAAGTTCCGGAAAGTCTGATGTTTTCATAGTATATTCCGAATTCAGGGGAATATCTTTCCCGTCATAGTTTGCGATAATAACAGGCTTTACATTCTCTCCTGTAATATCAGCGGCAGTATCCATGTGTGCAATAAAACCTAAAGAGGGAACTTTTTTTTCTGTATTGGAATACAGTTTTCCGGTAACATAACCGTTTTTGTCCATTTTTACGTCATCAAGGCCGATTTCCTCAAGTTCTTTTACCAAAAGCTTTGCCAGAACAAGCTGTCTTTCAGTACTTGGGCATGTTTTACTGTTTTCATCCGATGTTGTGTAAATTTTTGCATAGTTTATAAATCGTTCATGTACTTTCATTTTGAATTCTCCTTTTTGATGTTATCCTCACGGACTAAACAGTAATTCATTCAGAATCAGGCTGTTTAGTCTTTGTTTTATTTATATCTGAAAAATTATAAAAACTATTTTTCAGCTCTGTATGTTTCATAAAATTCTTTGTCGGCAATTCTGTATACTTCGCTGTAATCAAGCGGAGAAACAAGAAAATCCCCTTTTTTTACTGTCATTTCCTCATTCCATGAAGTTTCTATGGAAAAATCAATACCTTCCACACCAAGTTTTTTGATAAGGGTATTGTCCGCTTTTACTGCTTTGACTTTACCCAGAGGCTGATAAACATTCCATTTTGAATCCAGTTTTTTCAAGTATTTGTATCTTTTTTCAAATTTTTCTTTTGTAAGTATATACATTTCTTTTGCATCAGTGGTATTCCTAACTACGAAATCACCTTCACCGGCAGTATTCTGTGTCTCATACCCGTCAGAAGTATAAGTCTTTAAGATTTCTCCCGGAACAGCCTTTCTGGCAAAAACTGCCTTAAATTTTTCATAAGTCTTTGCTTTTTGAAGAACAGGCTTCATATTTTCAAGCAGGAGTTTCTGCGGAATAACAACAGAAACTGAGAATGAGATAAGTGATAAAAGCGAAAACAGCACTACAATTATTTTTTTCATGATACCTCCTAAAATATTTCAATTAATAAAATAAAAGCCTCAGATATAAATATCTGTAAAATAAGGATTAGTCAATGGGAAGCCAGTCAATTACTTCTTTTACGGCATTATCCCAAAATTCCCATTCATGTCCGCCGGGACTTTCTTTGTAAGTAAGCGGAAGTTTCAGCTTTTGTGCAAGATTTCTAAATCTGACATTATCATCATATAAAAAATCTTCAGTACCGCATGTCTGGTAAAGTTTTGGCAGAACAGTGCTGTTTTCGGCATGTTTTTTTATAAGATAAAAAAGGTCATTGTCAGTATTTTCCGGTGTTTTTATATCACCATAAATACTTTTTGTATTAAAGCCGTTTTTAGGACCTTCTATAAAAAAATGATTTATATCAAGGGCACCTGACAGGCTAGCCGCCGCTGCAAAGGATTCGGGCTTTAAAAGAGCAGTTTTGAAGCTGCCGTATCCGCCCATAGAGTGTCCGGCAATAAAATTATCCTCTCTTTTATCAGAAAAAGGGAAGACATTTCTGATAAATTGAGGAATTTCTTCACTAATAAATGTGAAATATTTATGTCCGTATTCCATGTCAGTATAAAAACTGTGATCTGCCGAGGGCATCACTACAGCAAGATTCTTTTTTAATGCATAGCGCTCTATACTGGTATATCTCATATATGTAGAATAGTCATTCCCTAATCCGTGAAGAAGATAGAGAGTTTTCAGATTTTTATTAAACTGTCCGGTAAAAATTTCGTCACTTTCAGGAATAATAACATTGA
>JAITVW010000052.1 GCA_031285605.1 Fusobacteriales bacterium
ATCTCTTTTACCAGCTTGGCAAGATATTTCATATTTCCTCTGCTCAGCGCCACCTTTAGATTTCTTTTCCCTCTGCCTATTTTTTGTATAAGTGAAGCTGCTTTATTTTGTGTCCTTGCTGCCATAGCATCTACAGCACTCGGATTTACTGCTTGTCTTTTCATTTCTTCTCTGCCCTTCTCATAAATAATTTTAAAATTTCTTCTGTTTTTATATTCCCTTCCCTCAAGACACTTATCTCTCCGGCGGAATATTTTATTACAGTCGACGGAACACCATTTAATATAGTTCCGCCGTCTAATATAAAATCTGTTTTTTCCAAAATGTCATAAGATATATCCTCTGTTTTTACAGGCGATTTTTCGCCGGATATATTTGCACTGGTAGTAAATACTATTCCTCCGCAGGATTCTATTATCCTCAATAGTATCTCATTACCGGGAATCCTTACACCTATTGTATTATCCTCAGCTACATTATACTTACTGTTATCAAATACAACAGTCAGCTCTCCCGGCCAGTATTTTTTCATTATTTCTGAAATATTTCTCTGATCGTCTTCTTCAAAACTGATTAATTTATCAAGATGAGAAATATCACTTATTAACGCTGTTATTGGTTTACTTCTGTCCCTCTGTTTTGCTTCATAGATTCTGTCTATCCCTTTGGGATTATTGTACACTGCCCCTATTCCGTACACTGTATCTGTAGGAAAGATTGCTATTCCGTTATTTTTCAGACAGCTCACTATTTCTTGAACCGACTCTTCACTTATTTTCTGTTTATTCATGAGGAAGCTCAAATAAGTCGCTTATCGCCTGATCTTTCACTATTCTCTTGATTGTTTCTGAAAACATAGTATCTGTAGATAAAATTTCCAGATTTTCAAACCTTTTATTATCAGGCAGTTCTATTGTATCTGTTACTATTACTTTGTTAAACGGAGCAGCCTTCAATCTTTCCACTGCCGGATCAGATAAAATTGCATGTGTGGCACAGGCAAATACCTCTGTAGCTCCTTTTTCTTTAAGAGCATATGCAGCATTGCATATAGTCCCTGCTGTGTCTATCATATCATCAATAAGTACAGCTTTTTTTCCGGCCACATCCCCGATTATATTCATAACTTCAGATACATTGGCTTTGGCTCTTCTCTTATCAATTATCGCAAGCGGTGCATGAAGCCATTTTGCCAGACTTCTTGCTCTTTTTACTCCTCCCACATCAGGTGACACTACTACAATATCATCACCCACAAGTTCATTTTTAATGAAATACTTTGCCAGAATAGGAAGCGCTTCCATGTGATCCACCGGAATATCAAAGAATCCCTGTATCTGCCTTGCATGCAGATCCATCGTCACCACTCTTGAAGCACCGGCTACTGTTAAAATATCAGCAATAAGTTTCGATGTAATCGGTTCTCTCGGACTTGCCTTTCTATCTTGTCTAGCATATCCGTAATAAGGTATTACCGGAATTATCTCAGCGGCAGATGCTCTTTTTAATGAATCCATAAAAATCAAAAGCTCCATTATACTTTCATTTACCGGTTTTGAAGTCGACTGAACAATGAAAACCATACATCCTCTCACACTTTGATTAACTTTTGCAAATGTTTCCCCGTCCGCAAATTTGATTAAATCTACCGAGCCCAGTTTTACGCCTAATTTCTGAGCTATCTGTCCTGCCAAAGCTTTGCTTGAAGACCCGGCATAGATTTGAAAATCTTTTTCCATTAATCCTTCCCTCTTTCTTTATTTATTTGTCTTGCCCTTCCAAAAGCTATTTGATTATCATTTACATCCTCCGTTATTACAGAACCTGCAGCTGTCACCGCATTTTTACCTATGTTTACCGGAGCTACTATTATAGAATCGCTTCCGATAAAAGAATCTTCTCCTATTTTGACTTTGTGTTTCTTTTGTCCGTCGTAATTACATGTAATGGTTCCCGCACCTATATTAGTATTCTGACCTATCTCTGCATCTCCGATATATGTCAGGTGACCTGCTTTGACACCTTTTTCCAAAACTGAATTTTTTACTTCCACAAAATTCCCAACGTGGGCTCTTTCTTTCAAAACTGTTTTCGGTCTTAAATGTGCAAACGGTCCTACTGTTGCATAATCTTCCACAACTGTTTCCTCTATCAGAGAAGCTTCTATTGTGGTGTTATTCCCTATATTTGAGTCAATTATGCGTGTATTTGAATATATAATACAGTTATTTCCTATTTTTGTCTTTCCCTGAATTACAGTATTGGGATATATTACCGTATCCCGGCCTATCTCTGCATTATCTTCTATATATGAAGTTTCAGGATCAATAAGTATTACTCCGTCATCCATTAATTCCTCATTTTTTCTGTTTTTAAGAATTCTTCCGGCTGTTGCCAGCTGTGCTTTTGAATTTACACCCAAAATTTCTGTTTCATCAAAAATTTTGTAGCTTTCTACTTTTCCTCCGCCGTTAACAAGTATTTTTATCGCATCAGTGAGATAATACTCCCCTTTTTCGTTTTTGTTATCTATCTTGTCTAAAGCATCCGCCAGACTGTCATATCTGAAAATATAGACACCTACATTTATTTCTTTTATTTTTTTTATTTCATTAGAGGCCTCTTTTTCCTCTATTATATCAATTATCTGCTTTTTCTCATCAAGTATTATTCTGCCATATCCGAAAGGAACGTTTACTTCGCATGATAATAGTATACAATCAAGGCTGTCCTTCAGAAATTTTTCCTCCATTTTTCTCAAAGTCTCAGCTTTAATTAATGGTGAATCACCGTATGTAATAAGAACGTTATCCTTGCTTTTTAATATTTCATCTTTTGCTATAAGAACCGCATGTCCTGTTCCCAGTTGTTCATCCTGCTCAATGTAATCAATATCACCCATTACAGACAAAACCTTTTCTTTCATATGTCCCAGAATGAATATTTTTTTGTGTACTCCTGTTTTTTCAAGTACATCTGAAACTTTTTGCAGCATTGGTACACCATTGACCTTGTGTATTACTTTTGGGAGTTCAGATTTCATTCTGGTTCCCTTACCGGCCGCCAATATGACAGATATCATTTTTCATATACTCCTTTTCATTTTGATTAAATAATTGTTAAAATAATAATTTTGCCAAAAAAACTTATATTTCATTATAACATAATTGTTCATGTCAATTCAATTATTATGAATTTTTTTAGATATAAAGTTTTTTTCTTTTATTCTGATATATAACTTGCTCACTTTTAGTCAAAGTCTACTGAATATTTTATCACTTTTACACAATATTGTCTGACTTAAAACCAAAAATTTTACTAATCGAAAAATGCCGCATAACGGCATTTTCCATAGTATCTTGACATTAGTGAATATTAACATTCCAAATATTATCCGTCAATAC
>JAITVW010000296.1 GCA_031285605.1 Fusobacteriales bacterium
GTAACATATGGAAAAGTGCTTTCCGCACTTCCTTTTACACTGCCTACTGTTACAAGAAATATGACAGGAAGACAGATAGTGGATTTTATAGAACATAATTATACTGAGGAAAAAAAAGTAAGTCCTGCTTATACTCATGTGAGCGGTATGACTTTTACTGTAGATTTCAGCCGTCCGGCAGGAGCGCGTATGACAGATATTATGATTAACGGGAAGCCTATAGATATGAATAAAGTTTATGTTTTGGCGTGTAACGAACAAATAAGCGATTTTGGAATCAGAGATATAAAAATAGAAAAAAGTTTTGATATAACAATGGCACAGCTGTTAATAAACTACATAAATAAATATCCGGATATCAAAAATCCTGAAAGCAGAGTTACAATAAAAAAATAAAATTAAATAATTTTTGTTAATTGAAAATATACCTCAAGAGTCAGATGAACATGATGAGAAGAGGTGTATTTTATTATATGCGGAAATTTAGGAAGAGAAAATCATTATATAATAATAAGAAAAATGTTCAAAAATTATATCTGTGAAATGTGCAATATTGCCGGAGATTAATATTTATAAGCACGAAATAATTATACGGAAAATCCGGAAGTTGACAATCAAAATTAATATAACAAATAAAAACAATTTTTTGAATGTATCTTTTTTTATTAATGTATAAAAATGACAAAAAATAAAATTTATGGTATCATTATATATATTTATTAGAATATAATGGAGGAAAAAAGAATGGCAATGCGAGTGGATGAGAAAAAACAAAAAGAAAAAATAAAAATTCAAATGTCAGATTTTCTAAAGAAATATAAAAGAAGACCGACCAAACATGAATATTATAATAGATATAATTTATCATGTCCGAGAACGATAAAAAAATATTATGGAAGTATAGATAATCTATTGAGAGAGTGCGGCGAACATGTACCGATAACGATAAGAGAAGTAACAAGAGAAGATATAATAAGGCAGATAAAAGATTTTTATAAAAGGGAAGGAAGACTTCCGAAAAAGGAAGAATTTATATTGTCGAATGATTTACCGACAATACAGCACATAAAGAAATATTTCAGAGGAATAACAGAAGCAAAGATAGCCTCAGGCTTTAATGTATCAGATAGAACAAAAGAAATTACAGAAGAAGAAGTAATAAAAGCAATACAAAATTTTCATGAACAAAATGAGAGATTACCTAATAAAAATGAAATAAAAGCACAATATGGATTTCCATCAATAAATAAGGTAAAAGCACTGTTTGGAAGTTTGAGATTTGCTTATGAAGCAGCAGGATTTAAAACAAGTTTTAGAGTAAATAAATATGAAAAAATAGAAGTGGAAAGTTTGGTAGTGGAAAAATATAAAGAAAAAGGCAGAAGACTGACTTTTAAGGAAATAAATGAAGATAAGGAATTACCGACTTACAGAACAGTCTGTAATATATTGAGAAAACAAAAGTTATCGGAGATGTGGGATTATCTGGAGGAAAAATACAGGCTGAAGAGGTATATAAACAGAAAAGAGAGCAGAAAGCTCATTAAAAAGGTATAAATCGAACAAATAAAAGATTTCACATAAAATTCATATCAAGAACATGGATATTATGAAATTTGTTTTTGGAATAAAGAAAATAAAACATATCCATTAGACAAAGTGTCAGGAATGATAGAAAAAGCAACAAGCTATTTTAGATAAACTAAAAAAAAGATAATAAGTTTAGTGGTGATAAGCCTTCATTGATTAGTATGCAATTTTTTAGAAAAGTCTGTAATTGCAGGATCAAGAGTTAAATATCCTGTTTAGAATAGATAAAATATATAGAAAAAAAGCTTGAAGAGGAAACAGATAAATAAAATTTATGGATAGCATTATTAATTTGATGTTATCCTTTTTTTTCATTTTATACTCTTAAAATTTCAATGTAGAAGGAACTTTTCAGCAAAGTTGTGCTATTTGCAGGGGTAACATGTAAAAGCAGATAAAATAAACTTTGATGCCGGAAGAAATCTGAGTATAATATCTTATGAAATATAAAAATTGTAAACCTAAATTATGATGTAACAATTGAAAATTAAGAGTTTCAGACATATTTTTATAAAACATACAGATAAAAACTTTATAAATAATGTAAAATAAAGGTTTTATAGCGTAATTAGTTTACAAAATATAAGAAAAAATAATATTTGTAAATAAAATACAAATGATTCATTTAAAAACAATTTGTTGATAATATGTGAAATATGGACTATACCACTAAAATAGCCGGTAAATTTACTATGAGGATGAGGAATGTGAAAAAATGTATAATATAGATACTTTAAATAAAAAGTTTGATGAAATAGAACAGGAATTTGGAAGAAAAGGCAAAGGTTTTCTAAAGATACAGAGATATATGAGGTATACAGATTTAGAATGATACCGGAATTTTTGAAAAAATAAAAGAAAACACAGGGAACTTTCTGAGATAATTGAATTTTATCACAGGAAGTTTTTTGGTGTTATATTTTGGGAAAATTTATGGTATCATGTATGTAATACTTATAAATGAAATTTCAATAAATTCACTGTTATACAGGAGATGTAATGATAATAAGCAATATAGAATATTTTGGAGATTTTTCAAAATATATGAATAGAAAGAATACAGTATTTGTTTTTTCCAGTCCTTCAGATAAATCAGAGTTTGAGAAATTATATAAAAGTGAAGACATTGTGAGCGAAAATTTATTTATATATATGGGCGAACTCAGGGAAAAGCTGTTTTATACTGATAAGGTAGTACTAAAAGAGGAGAAAGAGCAGATATTATTTTATGAAATACTTGATGAGAGAGAAAGAGACTTTTTTAAGATAGAAAATTATTTTGATTCTATTGATATAGCCTCTTCATTTTTAAATTTTTATAAAGAATTAAAAGAGTGGGGTATAAACAAGCTCATCCTGAAAAGTGAAAATAAAAGAAAGGTTTATGAACTTCTTGAAGGAATGAAGGCGAAATATGAAAAAAAACTTTTGGAATTAGATTACACAAATAAACTTTTTCTTGAAAGTCTGGAAAATTTTAATACTTTATTTTTAAAAGGATATAATGACGTAATCTTTGTTAATCATTTTAATTTTACTGCTTTTGAGAAAGAAATAGCCGGAAAGCTTGATGGAGAATTTTCAGTGGAAATAGTAAACCAGATAAATGAAGAGGATTATGACAACACTGAGCTGAAAATAAAAAAGGCAGAAATGATTTTTGATAAAGATAAGGAAGTAACATTATACAGAAGTGATAATGAAATATTAAATGTTTTTGATATTCTTGAGAGAAATAAAAATCTGGAAAATCTGAATCTTCTCGTTCCTGATTTGGAAAATGAGATTTATTTTAATTTATTATCACAGAGTAAAGCAAAGGTAAAAAGTAAGATTTATCTTAAAAATACAAGATTTTACACTTTTTTTAAATATATTCTGGAGCTTTTGGAAAGTAAGGAAACGCATACTGAAAATTTTAACATAAATCTAAAAAAATTCAGAAATGCGATATCTAATAAGGTGTTTGCAGATTATTATAAAATAGACGTTTTTTTCATTGAAACAATAGATAAAATAATACAATATGACTATATTTATATAACCAGAAATCTGATAAACCATCTGAATTTAAGTGAAATTTTCAGAGAAAAAATGTCAGGAATATTTTCTGATTTGGAAAGTATGTTTAATACGGAAAATTTTCTTCAGGTTCTCGGAGCAATGGAAAAATTTAATAAATCAATACTGCTGGATAACAGATTTACTGATGATCTTGATAAGTATTATGAGGCTCTGAATGAGATAGAGGCAATAGAAAAGCTGAAAATACACAGAGACTGGGAAAGCTATTTTAAGCCGAACGGTGCCAATTTTTTGAAAATAATACTGAAATACTTTGATTTTAAAGAAGTAACATTAAATATAAAAGAGGATTCGCAGGAAATAACACTTGATGATTTTAAAAGCTACAGAAATGAAGAAAAGGAAAAGATAGTACTTTTTAATATTCATGAAAAAAATCTTTATGATATAAATGAGAATCTTTTTTTTCTCGGGGAAAGAGAACGTGAGGCGAACGGGCTTCCCGGTATAGAAGAATTAAAAAAAATAGAAAAATTCAGGATTTTCAGATTTTTGAACAGTGCAAAAGTTATAGATATATATTCTTTGGAAATACAGGATCAGAATATTTTTGTAAGCTCGCTTGCCGAAGAAATAAGAATGGAAAATAATCTGAAATTTAATGAGATTATGTTCAATGAATCAAATATAGAAAGTATTCTTAAAGAGATATTTGATGAGAAGAAAATAGAGTATAAAGGAAGCAGGGATGATACTTTGTATAAATCCGGACCCGGGAGTGAATTAAAAATAGGGGCTTATGATTTCAGGGATTTGAGGGAATGTCATTACAGATTTTATCTGAAAAAAATGATTGGTCTGAAGGAATTCACGGAGCCGCAGGAAAAAATAACCTCGAAGTCTCTGGGGATACTTATACATGAGGTATTTGAAAAAATGTCGGCTATTCAGAAAGAAAAAATCATGAATAATCTGAAATTTGATATAAACACCACAGAAGTAGAAAAGACTGTAAAGAATGTAATAAAAAACGAGTCTGAAAAGATATCGGAGAAGTATGGTAATTATTACGAAGAAATTATATTTCCGATAGTTACTGAGAGTGTTGCAGTATTTTTTAAGAGTATTGAGAAAAAAATAAAAGACGAAATAATAGTTTTTGAGCCTGAATTTAAGAAAGAAAGACAGATAACGGACAATGTAAAGATTGTAGGAAAGCTGGATCTGCTTATAGAAACAGAAAAAGAGCATTTTATCATTGATTTTAAATCAGGAAAAGGGAAGCTGGGACAGCTTTATTTTTATTCAAATTTGATTTATGAAAATGAAAGTGCGGAAAAAATAATTTATAATGTTTTGGATATGAGCTTTGAAGATAAGGATGACGGAAAAGAATTCTTAACCTTGAGTGATATGAAAGAGGTAATAGATGACTTTGAGAAATCGGATAAATACAGGAGAACAGACGATCCGAAGAATTGCCGTTTTTGTGAGTACAGGGAAGTATGCAGAATGAGATATGATAATATGAAATAGAAAATAAATAAAAAAGGAGCTGGAAAATATTGAAATTAGCAACTCTTTGTTATATAAAAAAAGACGGAAAAACGCTTATGCTTCACAGAACAAAAAAGAAAAATGATATGCATGAAGGAAAATGGGTAGGAGTAGGCGGAAAGATAGAAAAAGGGGAATCACCGGAAGAATGTGCGGTAAGGGAAGTTTTTGAGGAAACAGGACTGAAGGCAGAGGAACTAAAATTACGGGGACTGCTTACATTTCCGGATTTTAATAATAGTGAGGACTGGTATGGTTATCTGTATGTAGTGGAAAAATTTTCCGGAGAGATTATTGAATCTCCGGAAGGAGATCTGAAATGGGTAGAGGACAGCAGGCTTTTTGCTCTGGATATGTGGGAGGGCGATGAGCTTTTTATGAGATGGATGATGGAAGACAGAATGTTTTCAGCCAAATTTGTGTATGATGAAAATGAAAAAATGAAGGATTACAGTGTTACTTTTTATGATTAATTGTTATATTAAAGACTGGAAGTTATTGACATTAAACAAAATAAATTATATAATGAAAAAAGCAATATCTTGAAATAATAATATAAATATAGGGAACCTTATAATTAAATTAATATTTTAAAGATGTTGTTTTTTTTAAAATCAAGAGATGAAATGGCGGAGGAAAATTATGGGAATAAATATGAAGTTAATATTACAGCATTTAAGAGTTTA
>JAITVW010000308.1 GCA_031285605.1 Fusobacteriales bacterium
CTGCGAAATCTTTTAAGGATGTAGTAGTAATATCGGATACAAACGATTATGAAAAAGTAAAAGAAGAAATAAACGGGTCAGGGGATGTGAGCTTTGAAACAAGAAAAAATCTTGCAGGAAAAGTATTTAATCTCTGTTCGGCTTATGATGCCGCTATATCGGAATTTCTTCTGAATGAAGAATTTCCGCATTATCTGAATATGTCTTATGAAAAAATGTTTGACTTAAGATACGGGGAAAATCCACATCAAAAAGCTGCTTACTATGTATCTACGGTTCAGGACGGAGCAATGAAGGATTTTAAACAGCTGAACGGGAAGGAACTGTCTTTTAATAATATAAGAGATATGGATATAGCGTGGAAAATAGTAAATGAATTTGATGAACCGGCATGTTCCGCAATAAAACATTCTACGCCGTGCGGAGCAGCTGTGGGGAAAACTCCATTTGAAGTATATCAGAAGGCTTATGAATGTGATCCTGTATCAATATTCGGAGGAATAGTGGCTGTTAATAAAGAAGTGGATGAGGAAACTGCTGCAGAAATGGCAAAGATTTTTCTGGAGATTGTTATAGCACCTTCTTATACTGAAAAAGCTCTTGAAATATTGAAAGGGAAGAAAAATCTCAGAGTAATTGAAGCCAAAACAGGAAAAGTACAGGATAAACTTGAGTATGTAAAAGTAGACGGCGGTCTGCTTGTACAGGATGTAAATAAAGAGATGATGAAGGAATTTAATATAGTAACAAAAAAAGCTCCCGATGAAACTGAAATAGGAGATATGATTCTGGGAATGAAAGTAGTTAAGCATGTAAAGTCCAATGCTATAGTAGTGGTAAAAGACGGTATGGCAAAGGGAACAGGAACAGGTGAAACGAACAGAATCTGGGCTACAATGCAGGCTTTGGAAAGAGCAAAGGATGGTTCTGTTCTGGCATCTGATGCATTTTTTCCGTTCAGGGACTGTGTAGATGAAGCTGCCAAAGCCGGAATTACTGCCATAATACAGCCCGGAGGTTCGATGAGAGACCAGGAATCTGTAGATGCATGTAATGAACATGGTATATCAATGGTATTTACCGGAATAAGACATTTTAAACATTAGGAGAAAAAATGAAAATATTGATAATAGGAAGCGGAGGAAGAGAACACGCAATTGCATGGAAACTGTCACAGAACCCAAAAGTAGAGAAAATATATGCAGCAGCAGGAAATGCAGGCATAGATCTTTTGGAAAGAGGAGAATGCATAAATCTGAAAACTGTTGATGAAATATTAGAATTTGCAACAGAAAAAACAATTGATCTGACAATAGTGGGAAGTGAAGAGCTTCTTGTAGAAGGAATAGTTGATAAATTTACCGAGAAAAATCTGAAAATTTTCGGGCCTGATAAATATGCGGCGCAATTAGAAGGAAGTAAGGTTTTTTCAAAAGATTTTATGAAAAAATACGGAGTAAAAACAGCAGAATATATGACCTTTTCAGACAGCGGCAAGGCTCTGGAATATTTGTCAAATGTAAAATTTCCTGTAGTGGTAAAAGCAAGCGGGCTTGCAGCGGGAAAAGGTGTAATAATAGCACAAAATAAAGAAGAAGCAGAAAAAGCCGTGAATGAAATAATGGTGGAGATGAGATTTGACAGTGCCGGAAATGAAGTGGTAATTGAGGAGTTTCTTGAAGGATATGAGGCTTCTGTTCTGTCATTTACAGATTCTGAAACGATTCTGACTATGGTAAGTGCCAAAGATCATAAAAAGATCGGAGAAAATGAAACAGGATTAAATACCGGGGGAATGGGAGCCATATGTCCGAACCCTTATATGACTGATAATGTGGAAACAGCATTCAGAAAAGAGATATTGGAACCGACATTGAAAGGAATAAAAGCAGAAAAAATGGAGTTTGCCGGTATAATATTTTTTGGTGTAATGATAACCAAAAAAGGTGTGTATCTTCTGGAATATAATATGAGACTGGGAGATCCGGAAACACAGGCAGTCCTTCCGTTACTGAAAACAGACCTTCTGGATATAATTGACAGCTGTATGAATAAAGAACTGGATAAAATAACACTTGAATGGAAAAAAGGATTTTCATGCTGTGTAGTAGCTTCTTCAGGCGGATATCCCGAAGATTATAAAAAAGGCTGTGAAATTATTTTTAATGAAAAGGACGGGCTTGTATTTACGGCCGGAGTGGCAGAAAAAGACGGGAAATTTCTTACTTCCGGAGGAAGAGTTTTGAGCACTGTAGGCTTGGGTGATACTTTGGAAGAAGCAAGGGAAAATGCATATGATATTTTGGAAAATATAAGTTTTGACGGTAAATACTGTAGGAAAGATATCGGGAAAATTCAAATATAGAGATGTTATATATTCTAACTGTCAATAAATAATTTTATGATTTTTCAATAGATATTGTCTGTAAAAATAAGATTTTTTAATATTTAAATCAGATTGACAAAAAAATAAAATAAATGGTATATTAACTGTGAGGATATCCGTATTTAGAGTTATTTAATATCGGGGATATTTTTAATATTTTTAATTTAGGAGGAAGAAATGAAAAAATTATTGATTAGCTTATTTACAATTGTTTCACTGGCTTCGTTTTCAGATGAACTGATTATCCGTGGAGGATTTGATGTATTTAATGATTACAGCGGAATGTCGGATTTTATAACAGGAGATTCCGGTGACGACAGTCTTGGATTTGAATTGGGGATAGAGTATCTGAAAACTGTTGCTCCTAATTTTTTAATAGGAACAGGTATAGGATATCAGGGACATTCAAAGGCGGAAGGAAAAAGAGTAACAATAGACAGCTGGTATGATTACGGAGATTACTATGAACATACATATGGTTATGATGATCAGGTCTATTATGACAGTGTACCTTTATACATAACTGCAAAATATGAGTTTGATACACCGAATAAATATATAAAACCATACGTAAAAGCAAATTTGGGTTACTCTTTCAATATTCATAAGAATGATCTTACGCTTAATGATAAAGTAACACAGTATGTATATGACTGGTATTATGATGATTATGACGAATATGCTTACTCATATGATTCAAAATCGTATGATACAGACATAGAGAACGGATTATATTATGGAATAGGCGGAGGAGTACAGATAAACGGACTAACGATTGATCTTATGTATCAGGCAAATTATGCTAAAGCTAAGATTGACAATGGAGACGGTACAAGACAGGAACATAATCTAAACCTTCACAAAGTAACATTTGGATTTGGTTATGCATTTAATTTTAGTTATTAAAAATATAAAAAGGCCGGGACAGGATTTTCTGTAAACCGGAAACACAGGATGAGGAGGAGTTTTTATTATCCTCCCTTCTGTTTTTGAAAGTGCTGTTATAAGATATGCATTTGTTTAGAAAGAATATTCTACATAGTTTATCCGCTAAATCTAAAGTTAAAATAAAAATATGAAATTAGTAATTAAATTACTGAAAATAAGTGTAAAATAATTAAAAAAATTTGACATTTAACATTAAATATAGTAAAATATTTATAAGTAAAACACGAAATAAAGCCGTAAAAAGTAACTGAGTTATGAATATACCGGCTTTTTTAATAAAAGGAAACAGCGGAGGAAAATATGAGAACGGGGAAAACAGAAGAATTAATAAAAAGTTATGTGAAAAATCCAAATGAAGAAGATAATCTGATGACGGTATCAGAGAATTATATAATAAATAAAAGAAAAAAGTGAGAAAACAACATTTTTGAAATAGTAATAGAAGTATAGGCAAACCTGTAATTAAATTAATATTTTTAAAATGTTGTATTTTTTAAAATAAAAATATAAAGTAAGTTTAATTTCAAGTCCGGCACGATTTTTAATAAAATTATATATAAATCTGGTTAACTTTTTCAGAATATAAGACTTGATATCAATTTTATCAATAAATTTGATTGATTAATAATAAAAACTTTAGCGGTATTAATAGAATCAAACTAGAAAAAATATAAAACTGTGATATTCCACAAAACTTTATCAAAACAGACTGGCTGGACATGAAAGTTGAAACGTTTATCCAATAATACGATAAATTTAAAAGAAAGGAGTTATAATAGGAATGCATAATTATCATACATTTATCATACAATATAATGTGTATAAACTAAGGAAACTTTTTATATTAATCTTCGTATTAATAATACCGGTTTTAACCATTTCAAAATCCAAGCCGGAAACTTCTGCGGATAATTTTTATGAACTGAAAAAAATCAATCAAATAGTAATAAAATTAATAAAAGACAGAGATATAGGCACTTTATCCAAATATGCACATCCCAAAAAAGGGATTATGTTTTCACCTTATTCTGATTTGAAAAACAATGATAATCAGATAATTGGAAAAAAAGATATGGTAAAAACCTATGAAAAAAATGAAGAGCTGGTATGGGGAGAATATGACAGAACGGGAACACGTATTCTTCTTACATTCGATAATTATTTTGACAGGTTTATATATGATATGGATTTTATAGAGTATAATTTGAATTATGACAGTATAATGGGAATAGGTAATACTCTTGAAAATATAAACAGTGTTTTTCCAAATGCCAGATCTGTGGAATATTATGTTCCGGGGACTGAAAAATATGAATATACAGACTGGAAAAGTCTCAGACTCCTGTACGAGATGTACAAGGGGAAATACTATCTTGTAGCGGTAGTTCATAATGAGTGGACAATATAGCTATCATCCGGCATTTTTTTAATTTGACAATTATTTTAAAATAAGTTATTATTGCTTATACAAATATAAGAGGTGTTAATATGATGAAAATAAATAATGTAGTATTGAAAGTTAAAGATATAGATAAAATGACTGACTTCTATGAGAAAGTTTTGGGAATGAAAGTAAGAAAGCGGGATAATGAGAGAATTGAGCTGGGTACAGATAAAGATACTTTGCTTGTTTTAAAAACAAATGAAAAATTAAATTACAGAAAACCTGAAACGGCAAATTTATATCATACAGCGTATTTACTTCCGGAACGGACTGATCTTGCAGTCTTTCTAAGACATATTATGGACATAGGCATTGACGGGGCAGGAGCGGCTGATCATCTGGTAAGTGAGGCTGTTTATCTAAATGATCCTGAAAATAACGGAATAGAAATGTATACAGACAGAAATCAGGAAATGTGGAACTATTCTGATAATGGTGATGTAGTAATGGATACTCTTTCATTAGATGCCAACGAACTTTATTATCTCGGCAGTAATTCAGATTTCAGAATGCCGGACGGAGCAAGAGTAGGGCATGTTCATATGCAGGGAGTAAATATTCCGGAAATAAGAAAATTTTATGAGGATATATTGCTTTTAAATAAGAC
>JAITVW010000321.1 GCA_031285605.1 Fusobacteriales bacterium
TCTTCAAGTAATCCCAATATACAAAATATCCCGGTAAAAACAGACGAGGGAATAAAAATAAGAAGAGGGTTTGTTTCCGAAGAGGGATGGAGTTTTATCTCTTTTGACTATTCACAGATTGAGCTCAGAGTACTTGCAGAATTGTCAGAAGACGAGACTCTCATACTGGCATACCAAAAGGACAAAGACCTTCATGACCTTACAGCAAGAAAGCTGTTTTTTAAAACAGATGAAGAGCCGGTAAGCAGAGAGGAAAGAAGTATTGCAAAGGTAATAAACTTCAGTATTTTATATGGGAAAACTCCTTTTGGACTGTCAAAGGAGCTGAAAATACCAATGGGTGATGCAAAACTGTACATAAATAAATACTTTGAGGAATATCCCGGAGTAAGAACCTTTTTGAATGATGTACTTCAGGAGGCAAAGCTGAACGGCTTTGTAGAGACATTATACGGAACAAGAAGATATATTACGGGAATAAATTCATCAAATAAAAATATAGAAGCTCAGGCGGACAGAATGGCTGTAAATACTGTCGTTCAGGGAACAGCGGCTAATATCATAAAAATAGTAATGGTAAAGCTGTATGAAGAATTTAAAGATAAGGAAAATATAAATATGCTGCTTCAGGTTCATGATGAACTTATCTTTGAAGTGAAAAATGAGTTTGTGGACAAGTATCTGAAAGAAATAGACGATATTATGGAAAATACGATAAAGCTGAAAAATGTAAGGCTTGCAGCAAACGGTAATGCAGGTAAAAACTGGGGAGAGCTGAAGTAATATATTTACAGTATAAATTTGAATTCTGAAAATAATAAGATTACTCTATTGTATTTGCAGCTATAATTCTGATAATAAACAGCAGAATAATTTATTAATACTTTATTGTGTTTTTTACTTTGATAAAATTATTTGGAGATGCTGAATTATATGATGGTTAAAGATAAAGACGGAGGTATACACAATGGAAAAAGTAATAAAAAAATTCGGGGAGCTGACTCTGAATGAACTGTATGATATCCTGAAGCTGAGGGTAGACATATTCGTAGCGGAGCAAAACTGTCCATATAGTGAGCTTGATAATAAAGACAAGGAATCTATACATATTTTTTATAGAGAGAATGGTGAAATAACTGCTTATCTGCGTATTATTCCAAAGTTTCTTTCTTATGATTCGGTATCAATGGGAAGAATATGCGTAAAACAGGAATTCAGAAGCAGAAAGCTGGGCAGGGAAATAGTACAGGATGCAATAAATTATATAGAAAAAGATATGAAGGAATATATAATTACAATAGGAGCTCAGGAATATCTGAAGGATTTTTATGCATCTTTTGATTTTAAGCCTGTATCTGATGTATATGATGAAGACGGAATAAAGCATCTGGATATGCAGAGAAAATATTCAGGGGCGGCAGAATAATATAATCAAAGGAGTAAAAAAATGGAGCTGCTTATAAAAAAATACGACAAACTTACGCTTGACGAGCTTTATGCATTAATAGAAGCAAGAATAGAGGTGTTTATAGTAGGTCAGATAGGGGCATATCAGGATCTTGACTTTAAGGATACAGAAAGTTATCATCTTTTGTATAAGAACGGCGGAGAAGTGGCGGCATATCTCAGAATAGTGCCGAAAGGAACCGGATATGACAAAATTTCTTTTGGAAGGGTTCTTGTAAAGGAAAAATACAGAGGGAAGCAGTTCGGAAGATTAATAGTAGAAAATGCCGTTAAATTTATTACTGATGAATTAAAAGAACAGGAAATAAAAATCGGGGCACAGAAATATCTGGAAAAATTTTATGAATCATGCGGTTTTAAAACTGTATCGGATACTTATGATATTTTAGGAATAGAACATGTGGATATGATTTATAAATTATGAATAAAATAAGAATATAACGACAGGGGAAAAAATGTTTTTGACAAAAATAATGGTTATAAATATGTACTTTATACTGGGCTATTTTATGAAGAAAATAAAGATACTGAAAGAAGAAGACGGGAATACACTGTTAAAAATGGCATTTTATATATTTCTTCCGGCAATTCTGTTTCAGTCAATAAGAAAAATAGACTTTACACCCGGATATCTGGCATATCCGCTGGCAATTCTGGCAATGAATCTGTTTATAGCAATAACAGTTCTTACATATTTGAAGATAAAAAAAACTGAAAAAGATACGATGAAAATAATAGCGGGTTATTTTTCAATGGCAAATATAGGCTTTTTATATCCGTTTTATATATCAATATTTGGTGAAGAAAATGTCTGGAGACTGGGACTTTTGGATTTTGGAAATTCTGCATTTGTTTATGCAGTATCTTATGCATATATAGTGGGAGCAGAGCGTAAAAGAGATCTGGCAAAAAAGGTTTTTACAGCTCCCGGAATAATAGCTTTAGCTCTTGCATTGACATGTAATCTTGCAGGAATAAAATTTTTTGCACCTATAGAGGATTTTTTAAATCAGCTTGGAAATCTTACAGGTTTTTCAATGCTGTTTTCCCTCGGATTATTTTTTAATTTTAGACCGGGTGAGCTGAAAGAAAGCCTAAAAATAGTTTTTGCTAAAGAGATAGTGAAATTTATACTCCTTTTGATAATTTATAATCTGAATATAGAATACTATATCAAAAGTGCATTTATGCTGGTAATAGTGTCGCCTGTAGCATCGAGTCTTCTGAACTTCTCACTTTTTGCAAGGCTGGATACTAAATTTGTATCAAAGCTTATTTCTATATCAATGTTAATTTCTTTTATAGAAATACCTATAGTTGTTTATTTTTTACAAAAACTTCAATATTAACAGTATAAAATGAAATTTCCTTCCCGGAAACAAGGAGGATTTTTTATTATAATAACTTTTAGCATATAAAATCGTTTTACAGGTTTCAAATTATCTAAAAATCATGTATAATAACAGGTGATAATAGGGATGGAAATATCAGAAGAAATATCAGAGTTAAAATATTTGTTAACTTCATATAAAGAAGGTATAATCAAGGAAAAAAATACCTATATACGACAGTAATTGAGAAGATATTAGATTAAAAATGAAATTTCCTGTATAAAATATTTTTAATTTCTGATAAAATAGAGAGAAGAAATAAAAAGTTTTAAAAATCAAATAATAAATAAAAAATATTTTAGCTTTATAACTGCGTTGCCAAAATTACGAATTTCTAAAATTATATAAAGTATAAAACTCTGGTATAGATGTCGTCATCAGGAAAAAGATTCTAATAAAGGGAGAAATCAAAATGGATAGAAATAAAATAATAGCAGAGATTCCGGAATATCATCTGAATAAGTATAAACTAAAAAGAGGGTTAAAATTTGTGTATATGAAAAGCTACGAATTTTTGACTTCGTTATTCTTGGCAGTGCTGGCAGCAATGCTGGCAGGAGCTTATTATTATACCAATGTGGATAAATATCTGAAAGGAAAGTATTATATAGCTGCATGTATGATAGTGGTAATATTGTATCTGATTTTTTGTTTTGTGACTTTCAGAATGAAAATATTAAGACGTTCAAGTAAAATTATTAAATCCATACCGAATAATCTTCTGGGGCTTACTGTGAGAATAAAATTTTATATCGACAGAGTGGAGTTTGATTCGGATGATGACCGAGGAGGAGCATTAAAATATGAGGATTTTTACAGAATAGTAAAACTGGACGACGGATATTTATTTTTATCAGCAAAAAAAGTATTCCATTATTTTGAATATTCAGAAATAAAGACATTGTATAGTCTGGATTATCTGGACAGTATTCTTGTAAAATATTATTGAAAACTTCCGCAGATAAAAAGATTAACAATGGCTGACGGGCAATATAAAAATACTTGTTTCTGATTAACAGAAGCAATGTAATTTCGGGAGAGAAAATGTCTTATTCTGCAAATGTAAAAAGTGAACTTTTTAATATGCCAAATGAAAACAACAGTGAAAATCTGGCGGAGCTTTTAGGAATATTCATGGCTAAAAATTCCATAAAAGAAAATGAAATAAGATTAAGTACTGAAAATACAGCTTTGGCTAAAAGGGTATACTCTAATATGAAAAAAGCCGCAGAACTTACTATTCAGCTGAGATATCTGACCAGCAAAAAGCTGGGATTTCATAAGGTATATGAAGTAATAATACCTTTTCAAAAAGGATATACTGAATTTTTGAAGAGTATTTTTGAATTCAAAAATCTTGAATCATCAAAGGATGAAAATATATTCAAGGGTCTGATAAAAGGTTATTTTCTCAGCTGCGGATATATAAAATCACCTGAAAAAGGCTATGCACTGGATTTTTTCATAGATACAGAAGATGCGGCCACATTTTTATACTATTTATTTAAAAAAATAGGAAAAAGAGTTTTTCAGACTGATAAAAAGAATAAAAACTTGGTTTATATAAGAAATTCGGAAGATATACTGGATATACTGATTATAATAAATGCAGTATCTGCATTTTTTAAATATGAAGACACAATCATAAATAAAGAGATTAGAAATAAAGTGAACAGAAATATGAACTGGGAGATAGCCAATGAAACCAGAAAAATTTCCACTTCGGAAAAACAGCTGAAAATGATCGAAAAAATAGATAAAGCAGCGGGTCTGAATAATCTTTCCGGTGTATTGCAGGAAACAGCCAGAATGAGAATTGAAAATCCTGACCTTTCGCTTCAGGAGTTGGCAGACCTTATGAATATATCAAAATCGGGAATAAGAAACAGATTCAGGCGTCTGATAGAATATTATGAAGAACTTATGGAAGATGAGAAATAAAATTCCGGGAATGGTGGTATTTATGTATTTTTTATCGTTAATTTACGGACTGATAACAGGTATCAGGAATAAATTGTATGATTTTAATATTTTAAAGGCAAAAAAGGTGGCAAATACAACAATAATATGTGTAGGGAATATAACGGCAGGAGGAACAGGGAAGACACCGGCAGTTCAGTATTTTGCAAAAAAAATGCTTGCGGAAAATAAAAAAGTTGCTGTATTGAGCAGAGGATATAACGGAAAAAGAAAAGAAGATCCTATGATTGTCAGGGATGAAAAAGAAATATATGCGACAGCTCTTGAAGCAGGGGATGAGACTTATCTTCATGCACTGAATCTGAAAATTCCAGTTGCAGTGTCAAAAGACCGTTATTCGGGTGCCAGCCTGCTTAAAGAAAAATATAATGTAGATGTAATAATATTAGATGACGGATATCAGCACAGAAAACTTTTCAGAGATAAAAATATACTTTTAATAGATGCAACTAATCCCTTTGGCGGAAACCATCTGCTTCCCAAAGGAAGACTGCGTGAAAGTCTTGCAGGAATAAAAAGGGCAGATGAAATAATAATAACCAAAGTAAATTATACAGGAATGCAGGCGGCAGAATCTACATTGAAAAAGCTTGAAAAATATAATAAGCCTTTATTTCTTGCCAGACATAAAGAAGATTACTTTTATAACCAGAAGCTTGAAAAATTTGATTTCAGCATTATAAAAGATAAAAAAGTACTTTTATTTTCTTCTGTTGCCAATCCTGAAAATTTTAAAAAATCAATATTAAAGCTGGGAGCAGATAAATCTGATGAAATAAAATTTTCAGATCATCATGTATATTCTGATGTGGAAATAGATGAAATTATAAGGGAAGCAAAGGACTATGATTTTGTTATTACCACAGAAAAAGATATAGTAAAAATAAACAAAAATATTGAAAATCTTTTGATTTTGAAAATAAGTTTTAATATACTGTGATACGGAGGTACAATGAACATTAAAAATGAAAATCTTCCTGAAAACTTTCTTGAATTTGTGGAAAAATATCAGGGGAATTTTGAGAAAAGAAAATATTTTAAAATAAATCAGGATCTGAAAATCAGTGAAAAAGAACCGTCCTGGGTGCTTGAGCTTGCTTTTGTTTATTATAATACCGGGGACAGCAGTATCCTTGACCTTGTAAATAATGAACTGGGCAAATGCTTTAAAGATAAGATAAAAAAGATAGACAGGCTGTCAAAATACAGCATTCCTGAATTAAGTGACAGATTTTGGCGTGCACTTTTAAATAAAGGCGGCATTCATACTGTAAGACTTGGAAATGAGCTTTTTTTGAGAGACAGGGAGCTGTTTCTGGAAATGGTTTATAAATATGCTTTTATATCATCAGATGTGAATAAACTGATAAAGGTGTTTTTATTTGAATTATTATGTGAAAAAGTATCATATAATATTGAATTCACTAAAAATCTGCTGAATTATTTTTCAAGCTCCGAGCTGGAATATATAAGACATAATTCCGAGGAGTATATGAATTATTTTAATAAGTACCGTGCAGACACACTGTATAGTGATATTTATAAAAAAAAGCAGGAAAAATACAGTATGAACAGCCTGAAGCTGAATCCGGGCACAGCTTTAAACACTGAAAAAGAAATAATATACGGATATCTGAAAAAAGAGGGATATTTATGAAAATAGGAATCTACGGAGGAAGCTTTAATCCGGTGCATAACGGACATCTGAAAGTGGCTGAATGGATACTTGAAAGGGTAAAGCTGGATAAGATAATATGGGTTCCGTTATATAAACCTTATCACAAGGAAATAAGTGATTTGGAAGATTCTGAGCACAGATACAATATGCTTAAGCTGGCACTGGGAAATAAGAAAAAATATGAGATATCCAGAGTGGAAATTGACGAAAAAGAAATTTCTTATACGCTGGATACTTTGCTGAAACTAAAGAAACAATATCCCGGAAATGAATTTTATGAAATAATAGGCGGAGATTCCGCAGAGACATTTCATACATGGAGGGATTATAAGGAAATACTGGAGAATGCAAAGGTGCTTGTATACTCCAGGCGAGGTTATAAAGTAAAAATAACAGAAAACATGGAACTGATAGAAGCGCCTTATTTGGATATATCTTCGACACTTATAAGGGAAAAGACAGAGAATAATGAGTCTATATTCGGACTTGTCCCAAAAGCCGTGGAAGAATATATATACAATAATAAACTATATAGATGACAGGAGAAAGAAATATGCTAGATATGAAATTTATTAGGGAAAATACCGAAATAATAAGAAAGAGTCTGAAAGACAGAAACAGCAGTTTTGATTTGGACGGGCTTTTGAAAGCAGATGAAGCAAGGCGGGAACTGCTTCAGGAAGCAGAAACATTAAAAAAAGAGAAGAATGACCAGAGTACATTAATAGGGAAATATAAAAGAGAAGGGAAAAATGCAGATGAACTTTTGGCAAATATGGGAAAAGTAAGCGACAAAATAAAAGAGCTTGATGAAAAAACAACAAAAATAGAAGAGGAACAAAATTATCTTTTGCTGACTATACCTAATAAGCTGCATGAAAGTACACCAGTGGGAGCTTCGGAAGATGACAATGTGGAAGTGAGAAAATGGGGAGAAGCAAAAAAGTTTGATTTTGAGCCGAAGCCGCATGAAGAATTAGGTGCAGATCTGGGAATTTTGGATTTTGAAAGAGGAGTAAAACTGTCAGGATCAAGATTTACAGTTTATAAAGGAATGGCTGCAAAGCTGGAAAGAGCACTTATTAATTTTATGCTGGATCTTCATACAAGTGAACACGGCTATGAAGAAATGCTGACACCACAGCTGGTAAAGAGAGATATAATGACAGGGACAGGACAGCTTCCAAAGTTTGAAGACGATGCGTATAAGACTACAGATGATATGTTTTTGATTCCTACAGCAGAAGTGACTCTTACTAATCTTCATAAAGATGAAATACTTGCCGAAAGCGAGCTTCCAAAGTATTACTGCGGGTTTACCGCATGCTTCAGAAGAGAAGCCGGATCACATGGCAAGGATATGAAAGGGATACTCAGACAGCATCAGTTTAATAAAGTGGAGATGGTAAAGATAGTTCACCCTGAGAATTCATATGACGAGCTTGAAAAAATGGTAAATAATGCAGAAACAGTGTTACAAAAATTAAATATTCCGTACAGAGTGCTTTCATTGTGCAGCGGGGATACAGGCTTCGGGGCATCAAAGACTTATGATTTGGAAGTATGGATTCCGAGCCAGAATAAATACAGGGAAATTTCATCTTGCTCAAATACTGAGGATTTTCAGGCAAGAAGAGCAATGATAAAGTATAGATCAGAGGCCGATAAAAAGAGCTATTTTGTTCATACGTTAAACGGTTCCGGGCTTGCAGTGGGGAGAACACTTCTGGCTATAATGGAAAATTATCAGAGAGAAGACGGAAGTATAGAAATACCTGAGGTTTTAGTACCTTATATGGGCGGTATTACTGAAATAAAGAAATAATATAGAATCTTTTGGGGCAAAGCTGTATTTTTATATAAAACAGAAAAAAGAGCAGTAAAATAATGGAGAAAAGTATTTAAAAAATGAAAAGGACGGCGATAAAATGAAAATATTTAAATCAGTGTTATTTTTGATGATTTTTTCTGGAATATGTATAATGGCAAAAACTGAGGTAAAAGTTCCTGAAATAAAAACAGAAACTGTCTATATTAACGGAAATAAAAATTATGAGATAGTAAAGCCGGTGTTTACTGATAATGTGAAATTCAAAGCTGTAAATGATGAAATAAATAAACTGCTTGATGTGGAATTATTAAAGGAAGACGAGAAAGAAATCTGTGTCAATGATCCTGAAAGATGTGGAGATTATGAGATATCAGCGAAACCTGATATAATTTATGCAGATAATAATGTAATTTCATTTACAATAAATGGTTATTGGTATACCGGAGGTGCGCATGGAGGAAGCTGGGTAATTTCATTTCTTGTAAACAGAAAAACAGGGAAAATTATTACAGATACACTAAAGACCAATAATAAAGCAGTATTTAATAAAATACAAAAATATATTACAGACAATCCGGATGGAATATTTTTTGAGGATAAGCATACTGCTGAAGACTTGATGAATAGTGCTGTAGTATATCAGTCAGGTAAGAATACTGTTGGAATAATGTATATGAACTATGTTGTAGCACCATATGCAGCCGGTATGCCGGAATTTGAATATAATACCAAAACAAAAAAACTTTACTTTTTGGATAGTTATTCAGAGGAAGAAGTACAAAAAATAGAAATAAAATAGTATAAAACCGATTCTAAATTTATTTTTTTCAGAATCGGATTTTTTGTTTAAGTATTTTAAAGTAAGATTTTCATTGTAAAATATAAGGTTTAGAAACGTTTTGACGAAGGTCGGAGTTGTTCAAGAATGTTGATTTTAAGGTGTAAATTTGTTATTATATAAGTGAACATATTTTAGGAGGTATTAAAATGAAGTATCATTACAAAGATTTAGGTTTAAGCAACACAAAGGAAATGTTTGAAAAAGCTAACAAAGAAGGATATTCAGTTCCTGCATTTAATTTTAACAATTTGGAGCAGATACAGGGGATAATTGAAGCATGTGTGGAAACAGGATCACCTGTTATTCTGCAGGTATCAAAAGGAGCAAGAAATTATATCGGGAAAGAAATGGTACCTTTTTTAGCACAGGCAGCAGTAGCTTATGCAAGAGCAAAAGGTTCTGACATACCGGTTGCCCTTCACCTTGATCATGGTCCTGATTTTGAAACTTGTAAAGACTGTGTTGAATACGGATTCAGTTCTGTAATGATAGACGGTTCACATCATGCTTACGAAGAAAATATAGAAGAATCTAAAAAGACAGCAGAATTTGCTCACAAGCACGATGTTACAGTAGAAGCAGAATTGGGAGTACTTGCAGGAGTGGAAGATGATGTAGTAGCAGAGGCTCATATATATACACAGCCTGATGAAGTGGAAGACTTCGTGAAAAGAACGGGAGTAGATTCATTAGCTATAGCAATAGGAACTTCTCATGGAGCTCATAAATTCAAACCCGGGGATAATCCTAAAATAAGACTGGATATTCTTGAAGAAATAGAAAAAAGAATACCCGGATTTCCTATAGTATTACATGGTTCTTCATCTGTACCCAAGCAGTTTGTTGATTTAATGAAACAGTACGGTGGAGAGATAGCAGATGCTATTGGTATACCTGATGAACAATTAAGACTTGCATCAAAATCAGCTGTTGCCAAGATCAACGTTGATACAGACGGAAGACTGGCTTTTACTGCAGGAATAAGAGAAGCTCTTGCTAAAAATCCTAAAGAATTCGACCCAAGAAAATATCTTGAGCCCGGTAAAAATTATATGAAAGAATTCTATAAAGAAAAAATAAAAACAGTATTTGGTTCTGAAGGTGCTTATAAAAAAGGCGAATAACAGAAGTTTTATATTATAGAATCAAGAGTTGGGCTGCATAAGCGGCCTTTTTCTTTACTGAGAATTTGGTAAATACAGACAGGATAAGCTACAAAGAAAAATATTTGATATATTTTTTAATATTAAAGTAAAAATCGGATTTTTATGTTATAATAATATAGATTAAAGTATATGGAAAGCAGGATATTATGGAAAATTATATGAAAATCTTCCTATTATTTCTTTTTTTGATACAGAGTGTCAATTATGCTGAAATAAATGCCATAGAAGAGAGAATACTGGCTGATAACATAAAAAATTTTTATAAAGTAAGCGACGGTATATACAGATCGGCACAGCCTGACAGAAAAAATATGGAGTTAATGAATACAGCAGGAGTAAAAACTGTGATAAACCTCAGAAGGTATCATTCTGACTTTAATGAAGCCAAAAATACTTCTCTAAAGCTGGAAAGGGTAAAAATGAATCCCGGAAAAATAAAAGATGAAGATATAGCAGAGATACTCACAAACATAAAAAATTCAGATAAACCGGTATTGATACACTGCTGGCATGGAAGCGACAGCACAGCGATAGTA
>JAITVW010000083.1 GCA_031285605.1 Fusobacteriales bacterium
GGACTTCCTACAGCGACATATAGTCAGAACGTAGGAATAGTAGCAATGACAAAAGTAGTCAGCCGGTATATTTTAGGTTTGGCGGCAGCAGTAATTCTGCTTGCAGGATTTATACCTAAAATAGGGGCAGTAATGACAACAATTCCTCAGTCTGTTCTTGGAGGAGCCACAATAACTGTCTTTGGAATGATAACAATGACAGGAATCAGATTAATTATTCAGGATGAATTATCAAATAGAAATGTTACAATAGTCGGTCTATCATTAGCATTGGGTATGGGTATTTCACTGGTACCTGAATCTCTCAGTCACTTTTCCGAATCTGTAAGAATAATATTCGGAAGTTCGGCTGTAGTAATCTCTTCACTATTAGCGTTCACGCTCAATATTATTTTACCTAAAGCAACAATAGTTGATGAAGAAAAAGAACGTAAAAGGTTTGAAAATAAAAGTTAAAAAAAATTTATAAATATTTTATATAAAACTATTGTTGGAGGGAAAATTTTATGAGCAAAAAAAATCAGAACGATCATGAATTGATCTACCAGTTGGATGGGAGACCAAGTTTTGGAGTAGCATTTCCTTTAGGATTGCAGCATGTGCTTGCGATGTTTACAGGAAATCTGGCACCGGTACTAATTCTTATCGGAGTGCTGAAATTACCTCAGGATCAAAGTTTGAGAATGATACAGTGTGCAATGTTTGTTTCGGGATTAACTACGTTTGTTCAGTTATATCCTATAAAAATCGGGAAATTTCAGATCGGGGCAGGTCTGCCGATAGTAATGGGAACGTCATTTGCATTTGTACCGACAGCTAAAAACATAGGCTTGCAGTACGGGCTTGCAGGAGTATTGGCCGGAGCACTTTTAGGAAGTTTAGTGGAAGTGATTATGGGATTTTTCTATAAACCGCTGAAAAAATTCTTTCCGCCGTTAGTGGTAGGTGCTGTATTAATAACTATAGGAATTCATTTACTGAAAGTAGGAGTAGATTACTTCGCAGGGGGAGTAGGATCGAGCGATTACGGATCGCCGAAGAATCTTTTTTTAGGCTTCTTAGTATTCGCAGTAATAATGTCATTACAAAGATTTGGAAAAGGGATGTGGAAGATATCGGCAATATTAATAGGGTTAATAGTAGGTTATTTGGTGGCAATACCGCTTGGTAAAGTAAATTTCAGCCATATTACCGAGGCAGGATGGCTTGCACTTCCGTTACCGCTTGTAATGCCTTGGAAATTTGAATTTCACTTAGAGGCTGTTCTGAGTTTTGCAGCTATATATATAGTTTCGGGATTGGAAACAATAGGTAATACTTCCGGTATTACAATAGCAGGATTTAACAGAGAAGCTACAGGGGAAGAAACTTCGGGCGGAATACTTGCCGATGCCCTTGGATCTACAGCTGCTACATTGTTTAATGCTTTGCCGAATACAGCATTCGGACAGAATGCAGGTATAGTTTCTATGACTAAGGTAGTAAACAAATGGTGTATAGCTATGGGAGCGTTTGTTTTAATGGGAGCAGCTCTTTTTCCAAAAATCGGCGCAATATTTAATGCAATGCCAAGCAGTGTTCTTGGCGGTGCAGTAATTACAGTTTTTGCCATGATTTTGATAAACGGAATAAAAATGATAGCTAAAGCAGGATTTAGTGAAAGAAATATTATAATTTTAGGTGTAACTTTTGGTATTGGTCTTGGACTCGGGGGAGATTCAAATGTAACTGCACAATTACCAAGTTTTATAAGCTTTATATTTAAAGATACAGTAGCATGTGTATGTATAGTGTCTATAATTGCGAATTTAATATTCCCGCCAAGCAAAGAGGATAAAGAACTGGCTAAGGCAGCTATGCTTGAGGAAGAAATCAAGGAAGAGAAAGCTCTTGTTTTGGAATAAAGATTGCAATATTTGACGGCTAAACTGATTTGATTTTAATCAGTTTAGAGGAAAAGTCCGGTGTAATGTTTCATTTTTAAAAACTAATCTGATTAGGTGTGAACGAGACATTACACCAAGAGCATGGCAGAAAATGAAACAGCCAGACTTTGATAAAAAAAGTGCTGTCTGTTTTGTTTATGTTCTTTAACAAGGAAAAAGACTGTGCTTAAAGGACTTATAAAGGTTAAAATTGAGGTTTTCTTAATTTCTAAATTCTGAGGATTATGCTATGAAAAGAGTAGCTTCGGCTTCGTGTTCACTGTTCTCGGTTATAAAAAGACTGATAAAAAGTTCGGTTGAATTAGCCAGAAAAAAGGAGTAATGCTGCATACACATCTGGCTGAAACTATGGATAAAGAAGAATTTTGTATTTCAGTATACGGAACGAGACCGGTAGAGCTTATGGAAGATACCAGATGGATCGGGTATATGGTTCGCCCATGGGAATATATTTCAACGATGATGAATTAAAAAGATTGAAAGATAGTGGAATAGCTCACTGTCCAAGTTCAAATATGAAGTTAAACAGCGGGATATGCAGAACTATTCAGGACAGGAGTAAATGTTGGAATAGCAGTAGACAGAAGTATTTCAAATAATGCTCAAATATGTGGGAAAAGGTCAGGAGGGCATATTTGTCGAATTATTTGAAATATGGAGTAAGCGGTTAAAATGCATATAAAATATTGAAAATGGCAACAAAAGGCGGAGCAAGAGTATTGGGAAGAAATGATACAGGAACACTTGAAGCAGATAAGGCAGCGGACATTGTTGCGTACAATCTGTCTGATATAGCATATGCGGGATGCCATAATCCGCTGACTTCCTTGGTATACTGCGGGAACAGCAGTTTGGTTGATATGACAATAGTCAATGGAAAAGTAGTAGTGAAAAATGTTATGGTCTTAACAGTAAGTACACAGGAAACTGCAATAAAAGCTCATAGTCATGCATCAAATTAGTAGAAAGAAGAAGAGAGGAAATACTATCAAATAAAAACTTGACAAGATTACTAAAAACAGACGGTTTTGCTATTATTCCGGTTTTTGTTTTTAATTGGAACTGTAGCTGCAAATGGAATAAAATCTTTGTCTAAGGTAAAATTTGACGAAACTAAAAACGGAATGACAGCAGCTGTAAGTATAGGGCTGGCTTTGATTCCTGCAGCAGTACCGGGATTTTATGACAATTTCCCAAAATGAGCAGAAACACTTTTTCACAGCGGAATAACTACCGGAAGTTTAAGTGCGATATTGTTGAATCTGTTGTTTAACGGTGCAGGAGAAAAGGAGCAGGAATAAAAACTGAAATAAACAGTATCTTGAAAATTTTAGTTTTTATGTTTGGATTTTGAAATACAAAGACTAAAAAGACAGTTAACTTAAGTTTATGAATTTTTGCAGGAAGATAAATAAAAAAAGGTTGGAGGATAAAGAAAATGAGTGATTTAATGAGATTAATCCCTTTTGGTACAATGATAGAATGGATTTTTCAGGAATATGAAGAACAGGAAACTATTTTCGGAGTAAGAAAAAATAAATTTTATAAAAATAACAGCGGTACAAATATAGTAATGTTTGGTGACAAACTAAGCACTCCTGTAGGACCTGCGGCAGGACCGAATTCACAGCTTGCACAGAATATAGTAGCAGCATATCTGACTGGATCACGTTTCGTAGAATTGAAAACAGTACAGCAGATGGATGGCGAAGATTTGAGAAAATGTGTGGCAAAGCCTTGTATAAATGCCGAAGATGAGTGTTATAACGTGGAATGGTCAACAGAACTTACTGTTCCCGAAGCTTATAATGAATACATAAAAGCATGGTTTGCCCTGCATGTAGTAGGGAAAGAACTCGGGATCAGCGATAAAAGAGATTTTGCGTTTAATATGAGTGTGGGTTATGACCTTGACGGTATAAAGTCGCCTAAAATCGATGCTTTTATAGAAGGATTGAAAGATGCTTCCACTACAGAAATATGGAAAGAATGTAAGGAATATTTATTAAATAATATTGATAAGTTTCAAAGACTCACAAAAGAAGATGTGGAAAATATTTCATCAAGCGTTTGTCCTTCAATATGTTTATCAACATTGCACGGATGTCCTCCTGCCGAAATAGAAAGAATAGCAAGGTATCTTCTTGAAGAGAAGAAACTTCATACTTTCATAAAGTGTAATCCTACACTTCTGGGATATGAATTTGCAAGAGGAATTCTGGATAAAATGGGCTATGACTATATTTCATTTGATGATCACCATTTTAAGAATGACCTTCAGTACGGAGATGCTATAGCAATGCTTACTCGTCTGATAGAATTCTCAAAAGCGCTTGATCTTGAATTCGGTGTTAAGCTGACTAATACATTTCCTGTAAAAATAGCAAGAAAAGAACTTCCGGGAGAAGAAATGTATATGTCGGGAAGATCACTGTTTCCGCTTACTATAAGTCTGGCCAATAAATTATCACAGGAATTCAAAGGACTTCTTCCTATATCATTTTCAGGAGGAGCTGATTTCTTTAATATAGAAGAAATTATAAAAACAGGGATACAGCCTGTAACTATAGCGACTACTATTCTAAAGCCGGGTGGATATGAAAGAACTACACAGCTTGCAGAGAAAATAGAACCGTTGCTTGCAGGAAAATTTCATGGTATAGATCTGGAAAGTCTGGAACGTCTTGCAGAAAGTGTTACTATGAATAAACATCATATAAAGAGTGCGAGACCTGTAGGAACAAGAAAAACAAAATCAATACTTCCGTTATATGATTGTGCAAAAGCGCCTTGTAAAGACGGAGGATGTCCTATAGAGCAGCAGATACCGGAGTATTTGAAGCTGGTAAGCGAAGGAAACTATGAAGAGGCATTTAAGGTAATAGTAAATGATAATGCATCACCTGCTGTTACAGGTACAATATGTGATCATCAGTGTCAGAATAAATGTACGAGACTTGATTATGATTCTCCGCTTGAAATAAGAAATGCAAAAAAGACAGCAGTTTTAAATGCACAGGATAAATATCTGGCTAATATGAAAAAAGCAAAAATAGTAACTAAGAAAAAAGCTGTAATAATAGGGGCAGGACCTGCCGGAGTAGCTGTTTCGTTCTTTTTAAGAAGAAACGGAATGGAGGTTACCGTTCTGGAAAAAAGAGACCGTCCTTACGGAATAGTGGAATATATAATACCTGAATTCAGAATTTCATCAGGAATGATAAACAGAGATTATCAGCTTGCAGTAAATGCCGGTGTAAATTTTGTCTATAATGTAAATGAAAATTACGATGTAGAAGAACTGAAAAAGGAATATGACTTTGTAGTAGTAGCTACAGGAGCATGGAAAGAAGGAATAATTCCTGTAAAAGAAGGCGGGGAGAATCTGCGTGATGCGTTGGAATTTCTTGAGGATGCCAAAAAGAATGACATAAATATCTCTTTAGGAAAAAAAGTAGCTGTACTTGGCGGCGGAGACGTGGCAATGGATTGTTCGAGAACCGCCAAAAGAGCTCCGGGAGTAGAAAGTGTATCTATAGTATATAGAAGAACAAGAGAATTTATGCCGGCAGAACCTGAAGAAAAAGAACAGGCTCTGGGTGACGGAGTAATATTTCAGGAATTATTGTCGCCTGTGTCATATGACGGTAAGAATCTTGTGTGCGAAGTTATGGAACTTGCTGATACAGACGAATCCGGAAGAAGAGGAATAAAAGGTACGGGACAGTTGAAAACACTGGAATTCGATACAGTGGTGAGTGCTGTGGGTGCCAGAGTAGATACTTCTTTATTTGAAAAGAATAATTTAAAATTAAATGATAGAGGTTATGTAAATATTAACCAGTTTAATGAGTCGAGCTCTGCTGATGTTTATATAGCAGGTGACTGTAAATCCGGAACATCCACAATAGTAAAAGCCATAGCAGATGCTAAGGTAATAGCTAAGAATATTCTGGATAAAGCCGGGTTAACAGTAGATTTTGAAAGATATAATGTAGTTCAGAAAGAAGAAACATTATATGAAAGAAAAGGAACGCTAAAGGCAAACACTAAGACTAAAGAAGACGGAACACGTTGCCTGACTTGTGACCAAGTATGCGAACTTTGCTGTGATGTATGTCCGAACAGAGCAAATGTGATGGTAAGAATAAATAACGGTTCGTTTAACCAGACACACCAGATAGTCCATTTAGACGGAATGTGTAATGAATGTGGAAACTGTGGTGTTTTTTGTCCTC
>JAITVW010000119.1 GCA_031285605.1 Fusobacteriales bacterium
CTGTTACAGACGTTATATTTACATTTATTGTAGGGTCGTTGCTTGTAATTGAAAATAAAAAATTTTCTAAAGAAATAATGAAATAATATAATTATCTTAATATACCGGATATAAGTTGAATTTTGCATTTTTCGGCAAGAAGATAACTACAGCAACACCGTATTTTGGACAGGGATTTATTAATAAAGTCATGGAATGCAGGTGCAGATCAGGTTAATAATGAAATCATGAAATGAAAAATCAGCAGGATAGTGTATCGGGACAAAAGTCATTTAATAATATTTTATACAGGTGTGGGATTATCTAACAAATTTGAAGAAAAGGAAGGTTTAGAAAGTGAAATTAGACTCAGGTGAAGTTTTGGCAATAACTTCCAATAAAATGGGACATGGTGATGACAGGCTCGGAGAAATTCTGATAAAGAGCTTCATTCATGTACTCACTGAAAGTGAAAAAATACCGGGAACTATAGTCTTTTATAATTCCGGAGTTTTACTCGCAGAGAATGATTCAGCATGTCTGGATGACTTAAAATTATTGGAAAAAAGCGGTGTAGAAATTTTATTATGCGGAACATGCGCAGATTACTACAACATAAGTGATAAAATTTCAGCAGGAAAAATAAGCAATATGAGAACAATTGTGGAAAAATTGGAAAATACGGGGAAAATAATAAAACCTTAAATAAAGATAAAAACTGTTTCTGTGTGGTCAGAAAGATCTGAAAGAAACAGTTTTTATTTGGAAAATTTTAAATATAAATAGTTTACAATCAAAAAAATGAGCCTTTTAGGGATACTTTATTTCAGCTCATTTTTTAGTACGTCTATATTATTATGATACAGACATTTTGGTTTTTATATTAATGAAAATTATTTGACATAATTACAGAAAAAATAAAAGATCTTTATAAGTAGGCATTGGCCAGATATTTCTGTCTATTATTTTTTCCAGGGTATCACACGGCTCTCTCAGGTCATTCAGTCCTTTGAGAAATTCATCATGTGCGAATGCAAGCTGTTCTGATACAGAATCAGTTTTATTCAGTTCAAAAAGCTTGTTTTCAAGGCATGTAATACCTGTTTTTATGACTGTAATATTTTCAAGAACTACTTTTAGCAGGTCTTCCTGCACTGTGGTCATTCCTGTGTATATTTTAGATATTTTTTCTATATTGTCAGCAAGAATACCAGCATATTTTATTGCTGCCGGTATAATATCTTTATTGGCAATTTCTATGAGAGTCTTTGATTCTATAGATAACTGTGTTACATATCTCTCTGCATATGCATTATAACGAGACTCAAGTTCTGTTCTGCTTAATATTTTCATTTCTTCACATATTTGTGTAATTTCTTCATCAAGGAAAGTACTTAATGAGTCACTGGCAGAAAGAGTATTGCTGAGTCCTCTTTTTTCAGCTTCTTTGTGCCATTCTTCGCTGTAACCGTCTCCGTTAAATATAATTCTGTTATGCTTTTTATACGCATCAGTGATAATTGAAATAACAGCTTTTTCTGTGTCATTAGAATTTTCAAGTTTGTCTGCATATTCTGACAGAACCTTTGATACGATTATATTTATTGAAGCTGCTGTCGTCGCAGGTGTAGAGCTGGAACCGGGCATTCTGAACTCGAATTTATTTCCAGTAAAGGCAAAAGGCGAGGTTCTGTTTCTATCTCCTGAATCAAGCGGCAGCTTAGGAAGACTTTCGATACCCATCTCCAGATTTTCTATTGCTTCACGCAGGCTGTCTTTATTCAGGGCTACGAATTCCAGTGCACTTGTCAGCGGATCACCGAGAAATATTGAAATAATAGCCGGAGGCGCTTCGTGTCCACCCAGTCTGTGGTCATTTGTAGCACTTGCTGTGGTAACTCTTAATAAAGGATAATATCTGTCAACAGCTTCTATAACAGCTGATAAAAACAGTAAAAACTGAAGATTTCTTTCCGGACTGTAACCCGGTTCAAGGAGGTTTTCACCGTCATCTGTAGCAAGTGACCAGTTATTATGTTTTCCGGAACCATTTACACCGGCAAAAGGTTTTTCATGTAAAAGTGCTACCAAATCATGTCTTAGTGCGACTTTTTCAATTGTTTCCATGATAACCTGATTCTGGTCAGAGGCCTGATTGGCAAGACTGAATAAAGAAGCTATTTCAAACTGATTTGGTGCAACTTCATTATGTCTTGTCTTAGATGAGATACCTACTGTCCAAAGCTCTGCATCAAGATCACTCATAAAGTTTATTACTTTTTCTTTTATTTTGCCAAAGTAATGGTCATTCAGTTCCTGACCTTTCGGAGCCGGTGCTCCAAAAAGTGTCCTTCCCGTAAGAAGAAGATCTTCCCTTTTTTCAAAAAACTCTCTTTTTATTAAGAAATATTCCTGTTCGACACCCAATGTGCATACAACGTTTTTTGCAGTGGTATTACCCAGTGCCTTTAAAATTCTCAAAGCGTGCTTATTAACAGCGGACATAGATCTGAGCAGCGGTACCTTCTTATCAAGAGCTTCACCGTTATACGATATAAATGCAGTGGGTATATATAGAGTGGCACCGTTTTTATTTTCTTTTATGAAAGGCGGTGAGCTTGTATCCCATACTGTGTATCCTCTGGCTTCAAAAGTACTTCTGAGACCTCCGTTAGGAAATGAAGATGCATCGGGTTCACCTTTTATAAGGCTTTTCCCGGAAAATCCGTAGATGATTTCTTCATTACTTGACGGATCAAGGAAAGAGTCGTGCTTTTCAGCAGTAAGCTCTGTAAGAGGCTGAAACCAGTGACTGTAGTGTGTAGCCCCTCTTTTTATTGCCCAGTCTTTCAGAGCATTGGCAATGACTTCGGCAGATGCAAGGGAAAGTTCCGCTCCACCAGTCTGCGAAAGCTTAAATTCTTTAAAAACATCTTTTGGAACTCTTTTTTTCAGGTTTTTGTCGGTAAAAGCATTTTCCCCGAAGAGTTTCATCTTGTTTTCCATTGTTTCCATGAATGATTCCTCCAAATAATTTAAATTTCAGAGATTAGTAACTAAGATATTTTTGTTCATATAATTACTTATAAGGTTTGTTATTATCTTTTGGGTTGTTACAACCCGGAGAATACCCGCTGATAATCTCGATAATTCTCTCTCCTCGTCAACTAAAACATTTGGCATTTTAGCCCTAGCGCTTTCATTTTTTAATCCCTAAATGATTATATTATATTTATGCCTTTTAAGTCAAGCATGAAATTATTTAATGATTAAAAAATTTGATATTTTATAAAAAGTAATAAAACTTTGAATAAATTGATAAAAACAGCCGATGAATTTTTTTGTACTTTCATAAAAAGAATAAATTTTTTATTTTTTGAAAAATATAGTAAGATATAAGGACAAGTAAATTTTTGGTGTGGTTTAATGTTCATATCCGGATGTTTTATGAACATGTAAAGACGGAATTAAGAATACTAAAAAAAAAAATATTTGTATAAGCAAAAAAATATGATTGTATTATTATATATGAAGCAGGAAAACAAAAGGCTTTTATAAGAAACAACTGTACAATGGAGAATTTTATGAAATAGAAAAAAATAAAAAAATTATTTTCTAAGTGGCTGATATATAAAGATTTATATATCACAAACGGAATAAAATATAGCATATAAAAGAAAGCTGGAAATTGGATTTTTCTGCAGAAAATACAGTGTTTACAGTAGAAGTTATATTTTATTAAAAAGAAATTTTTGGTGAGTAATATTTCTATCTGCCAAAGAATTATCTCTTGGAAGGAGTAGAGATAGTTCTTTTTAAAATTCAATAAAAAAATTCATTTTCTTCTAAAAATAAACTATAATATAAAAAAAGAGAGCGATAAGGAGAGATGGATGAACAGTGAAATAATATGTGTGGGAACTGAATTGCTGGTAGGGGATATATTAAATACAAATGTAAAATATATTTCTGAAAAACTGGCAGCTGCGGGAATAAATCTTTATTATCAGACAGTAGTGGGAGATAATCACAAAAGACTGAAGGAAGTACTGGAAACTGCATATAAAAGAGCAGATCTGATAATACTTACAGGCGGTCTCGGTCCTACAACAGATGACATAACTAAAGAGGCGGTAGCGGAATATCATAATGAAAAACTTGTAAAGATTGATAAATACTATGATATACTGGCCAAGAGATATAAACAGATGAATGCGGAAGTTCCGGCAGGCGGAATAAAAGAGGTATCAATACTGGAAAATTCAAGGCTTCTTGAGAATGAAGCCGGAATAGCACCCGGATTTTTATATGAAAAAGATAATAAAATAACAATAGTTATGCCGGGACCTCCAAGTGAAATGACAGTAATGTTTGATAAAGAAGTAATGCCGGAACTGCTGAAATACTCAAATGATCTGATAAGATTCAGAACACTGAAAATAATTGGTGTTCCCGAAGGCAGGGTAGATGAGGATCTGGCTGAATATTTCGTAATGTCTAATCCCACTGTAGCACCATATGCCAAAACCGGGGAAGTACATGTGAGAATAGGCGCAAAAGGTGAAAATGAAGAAGAGCTTATAAAAGAAATAAACAGGGTAGAAAAAGAAATACGGGAAATTTATCCTGATAATATTTATACGACAGGCGATGAAGGCTTTAATGATGTGGTAGTAAGGACACTGCGTGAAAAAGGTCTTACGCTTGCCACGGCAGAATCTGTTACCGGAGGTAAGATAGCAGACTATATAGTGGGTGTTTCCGGAGCGTCAAAAGTATATAAAGGCGGATTTGTTACATATTCAAATGAAGAAAAAGAAAATCTTCTCGGAATAGATAAAGAGAAAATTGATAAATATGGTGCCGTAAGCAGTGAAATATGCATGGAGATGCTTTTGGGAACGGAAAGAAAAATTCCTGCGGATATTTATTTGGTGACAACAGGAGTGGCAGGACCTGATAAAGATGAAAAAGGAAATGAAGTGGGAACAGTCTTTATAGGATTGAGCATAAAAGGAGAAAAAAGTATAAGAAAATATAATTATTCGGGAATGAGAAATGTAATAAGGGAAAGAGCTGTCAGAGCTGCATTTCTTGAGCTTTGGAAATTCATAAAATAAACTTGACAAATTGAAATGAAAAATATATTATATAATTAGTATGACATATTATTATTAAGTATCCGGCAATCTTAATTAGATTAAAGGAGGTAAAAATGTTTTTTTTGATATTTTTAGCCCTGTTTCTATTATTTTTTATGGTACTGAGTATAAAAAAATAATTTGTTGCAATTGTAAATATCAATAAGCTTGAAATACAGAGAAAAGGTTCTCTATTCCTGTGAAAACACAGAAAAATAAAGAACCTTTTTTATTTTCAGGATTACTGTATATCGTAATATACAGTAAAAAATGATAATTTTAAAAAAAATAAAAAAAAACGAAAGCGGTAATTATGAAAAAGTATTGACTGTGTTTTTACTGTCTGCAGAGAGTTTCCCTGATTTTACCATAAGAA
>JAITVW010000159.1 GCA_031285605.1 Fusobacteriales bacterium
ATATTAGTCATAAGCTTCGCCGCACCTGCTATCATTTCACTTGTAAGCCCTCTGCTTATTCTTTTTATTTCTTCTCCCGAAGTTTTTAAGCTGAGTATCCATTCTCTAAGCTCGCTTACACTCCAGTTTTTTATTTCGTTATAAATTTTTTCGTTAATATCATCCTGTATTATTCTTGTTACTTCATCCTCTTCATATCCTACCACAGGATTATTTCTAAGATCAGAAAGTCTCAATTCAGCAAGCACTGCTTTAGCCGCCACTCTTTCTTCCGCTGTAGAAGCCGATACACCTGCAAGTGTATCTCCGGATCTTTCTTCATTTGCTTTGGCAAGAACTTCTTTTACATCCTTAAATTCATAGACATGACCAAATAATTTTGTCTTTAATATCATTAATTTCACCTCTCTTAGTTTTTCTTTACCCGCTCTGAAGCACTAATAACTGAAAACCAGTGTTTTTATTACTACAGGGAGTACGTTTCCATTGCCCAAAGGAGCTCCTATATCTATATAGTCTCCGTTTTTTACCTTTATTCCATCTATACAAATCAAATTTCTGTCCTGCAAATCTAATTTCATACATTGCCCCAAAACTTTTGCCATATCATTTTCCACAATGACAATAATCGGCGAACCGGTATTTATCTTATTTTTCATTACTCCGGAAATAACTCGTCCCAAATCGGATATTTCCTGATAATCCATATTATGTTTCCCGGTTAGTGCCAATGCTGTATTTTCCTGTTCATTCTGCGAGTTAAACCAGCCAAGCTTATGATCCATGATATCCTCCAGCTCTGCAAGAGAACTTTCCTCATCTTTACTGCTGAGTTTCAGTATTGGAATATTTTTTATCGGAAAAATTCCGCTTGAATAAGTTATGGTACTCCCGCTTATCTCGGTAGTGTGGCTCCCCGCCCCCACAACTGTTGCTCCTATTGTTTCACCAAGCTTTACTGTATTTATATTTAACTGTTCTACTAACTTTTTTATTTCCTGCCCCAGAATTATTCCTATATCATCATATTCAAATAATCCTGCTTCTTTACCGCCGTAGACAAAATCAGCTACTCCGCCTGTAAATGAATAATAATCAGGTTTAAAATTCTTTTTAAAATCATGATAAGTTACTATTTCTTTGTATAAATCAGTTTTTTCAAAGAATCCCATACTTTCAAACATAAGTTCGCCCATTCTTCTGCATATCTTTCCAAGGGCGGTTTCATCTGCTCTGTCACCTACATTTATACTTACTCCCACATCTTCTGCCACATCATATATCTTTTTATAGATATATGAAATTTTTCCGCTGCCGTCGAGTTTTATAAGCCTTCCGCCTATATCAAGACAAGTTGTATCTTCTATATCCCCTCTGTTAAATATGGCTATATTTGTAGTTCCGCCGCCTATGTCGAAATTCACTATGGAAGTATTTTTATCTTCTGCAAAGCCGAATGCCCCTGAACCTTTTCCCGCAATTATACTTTCAAGATCCGGTCCTGCTGTGGCAACTACGAAATCTCCTGCCATTCCGCTGAGTGCTGCAAGCACTTCTTTAGCATTTTCCTTTCTTGCTGTTTCACCGGTTATTATAACAGCTCCCGTAGACACATCCCCGTAATCAACCCCTGCTTTTTTATACTCATTCTCAATGATTTTCCGTACTTTTTCAGTGTCTATTTTGGTTTCTGTTTCCAAAGGTGTAATATATATGTCACTTCTGTATATTACCTCTTTCCCGGTTATTTTTATCTGAGGAACACTAAATGCCGAAGCGCGGTTTTCTATATATATTTTTGAAAATATAAGTTGTGTAGTTGATGTTCCTATGTCGATTCCTACGCTTAATATTTCTTCTGTCATGTGAACTCTCCTTGTAAGAGACTGCTTCTATCTAAAAAGTCCCTGTTTTTCAATAAAAGTTACGGATGATTTTCAAAAAAAATAAGGAACTCAAAAAACACCATATCTTTTATGTTCTTTGAGCTCCTTTGCTCCCAGTGTTTTAGCCGGCTGTATCCGGCTTCATAATACCTTTCAATATTAAAACACTTCTACCTCACTGCTATTTTCAGTCTTCAGAATGAAAACAGAACAAGGTGTTAATTTTCAAAGTCAAAAATTATTATCGTTCCGTTCTTTGTGGACTTAATATCTATAGTTCCGAAAAGTTTTTCCTTTACCAGACTTTTCACTATCTGAAGTCCCAAACTTTCATTTTTGAAATCTTTTGACTTAAAACCAACCCCATTGTCGGCTATTGTCACTTTCGATTTAATTTTTCCCTGCTTTACGGTAATATCTATTTTTCCGCTTGTCATCCCTTTGAAGCCGTGTGTTATGGAATTCTGTATCAGTTCATTGGCTATCAGGGCTATGGAAGTGGATCTGTCAGAATCTATCTTAAAGTCATCACCGGAAATACTTGTTTTTAAATCTAAATTTTCTCCTATACTTGCTCTTATTGAATTTTTTAAAATTTTTGAAAACATCTCTTTTATTTTAAGATCATCTAATCCATTTTGTGCCAGTATCTCATGTGTAACCGCTATACTGAGTATACGGTTTATACTTTCGTTAAAAGCCTGTTTTACCGCCTCATCTTCGGTTTTTCTTGCTTGTATTCTGAGAAGACTTGCTATAGTCTGAAGATTATTTTTTACTCTGTGGTGTATCTCTTTTATTGCTACTGATTTTAATATAAGCTCTTTCTCTTTTTCTTTTATTTCGGTAAGATCTTTTATAAAGAGAACCACATTTTTTACATTTTTAGATTCCTTTATCAGATAATAATGTACATTCAAATCCATCTTTGCTATGTGTATGTCTGAACTTCCCGGTATTATCCCGTCAAGCACAGCCTCAAAAGCCGTATTATTCAAAACTATATTACTAAATTTGGTTCCGAGAATATTATGCTTATATCCTATTTTTTTATAAATGCTTTTAGCCTTGGAATTAGCATATATAAGTATTCCTTTTTCATTGAAAATAATAATCCCGTCGTTTATGTAATCAATTATTTTCTGCTCCCTTGTCATCTCCATGGAACTTCTCAGAAGCTCGTTTGTAGCGTCATGCAGAAAATTCAGTTCCTTATTCAGTCCGGTATCATTACTCCCTTCTTCCACTATAAGGACACCTATTACCTCTTCCTTTTCATTCTTTATAGGGACGACACTCTGTCTAACCAAAGTATTTTCCTGAGTCAGGGCTTTATAGTCCCTTGACGGAAGTCCGGTTTCCAGTGTTCTTAAAACAGCCGGTTCATTTTTTCTATATGCGTACTGTCCTACTACACTCTGAGTATAGCTCGAACCTGTCTCAGGATTAGCTTCTGCTACTACTATTGCTGCATCGTTAATTCCTGTAGGACAGTCTATGAATATATCCGCCTTTAGCAGCTTACTTAATACTGTCAGTCCTTCAGCTATTTTTTCCAGTTTTTTTATGCTTTTGTCCGGCAGAGCAGTGTGTTGTTTACATATAGTTCTAAGCATTAGTTTCCCCCGATAAAATTATAATATCAATTATTTTCCCCATATCACATCTTTTATCCATGCTGAGACTTCTTATGTAGGTATATGCTTCTTTCTCAGTCATCTTCTCTCTTTCCATAAGAATACTCTTAGCTATATCCAGTCTTTTTCTGTCTTCCAGTTTTTGACTGGTTTTGAAATATTTCTTTTCCAAATCTTCATACTCTTCCTGCTTGCTTAGTATTACCTCAAGGTTCGGCAAAAAAGATTTTTCGTCTATAGGCTTTACTATATAACCCGAGACTCCTATATTTTTGGCTTCTTCTATAAACTCCCGGCTGGAATAAGCGGTAAGCAGCACTGCTCCTCTTGCCAGTTTATCTTTTATGATTATTTTTGAAGCTTTTAACCCGTCTAATATCGGCATTTTAACATCCATTATAACGAAGTCCGGTTTCAGTTTTTTACACTGCTCTATGGCATCAAAGCCGTCTGCTGCTTGTCCTATTACATCATAACCGCCTTCTTTTAATATCTCACAAATGTCCATTCTTGTTATCGGCTCATCATCTACTACTATTACTCTTCTCATTTTTCACCTTTGTCATAATATATTTTTAAATAGATTACATTCTTAAAATATTAAATTAATATAAAGTTTCCAATAATTCTCTTATTTCATTTCTGTTAAATTTTCTAGGATTATATTCAGTGGCAATATCCTTGTATATAAGATCAATAATATCTTCCAGATCATTAAAATACTGCTCTTTTGATACTTTCAGATCTTCAAGATTCATTGGAATTCCCATTTTTGCTTTTCTGAGGTCTATTGCTTTGGCTAAGATTCCGGCACCTTCGCCTTCTCTTTTCAAACTAAACTCCAAAGCCCTTGCTATTTCGTCATAAGCTTTACGTGCACCTTCCACTTTGCTGTTAAACAAAATTACTTTAGGCATTATCACGGCATTTGCCCTTCCGTGAGGTATATGATACTTAGCGCCTACAGCATGTGCGATACTGTGGTTTATTCCCAGCGACGAATTGCTGAAAGCAATTCCGGCCATACATGAAGCCAGCTGCATATTTATCCTTTCTGCTTCCAGTTCCGGATTCTCATAGTTACTTACCAGATCTGTAAAAACAGTTTTTATTGCACCGAGTGCAAGACTGCTGGTAAACATATTAGCCTTTAGTGAAACATATGCTTCTACTGCATGTGTAAGAACATCCATCCCTGTATCTGCTATTATCTGCGGCGGTAGTGTTCTAATGAATTCCGGATCTAATATCGCTATATGCGGGAGCATTTCCTCATCACTAATAGCTATTTTCCTTCCTTCAGAAGTAATCACCGAATAAGTGGTAACCTCTGATCCTGTACCGCTTGTAGTTGGTATTACTATAAATATCTGTTTTTTTATTTCCTCATTTAGAGCCTGCTTTATTTTGTTGGTAAAATATATTATTCCCTTACACGCATCTATAGGAGACCCGCCTCCTATAGCTATAATACAGTCAGGATCAAATTTATTAAGCTCTATCATCCCATTTATTATTTCTTCATCTGTCGGATCAGGCTTTATATCGGAAAAAATCTTAATTTCCACATTCATTTTATCCAGAATGTCTGTTATATTATTTACTACTTTTAATCTTACCATATTCTCGTCAGTAACAATAAAGACTCTGCTTATATCCAGTTCTCTTAAGCTTTTTAACGAATTTTTTCCGTAATAAATCCTTGGTTTTACCTGAAATAAATCCATTTAACTATCCTCCTTTGTACATTATGATAGTTAATTAATGGTTTTCATAATTAACTCATTGACTTTATTTTATTTATTACTTTCTGTACCATAGAGTCATCTGTTATATTAAAATCTTTTTCAAGAATCTCTTTTATCTTTAATTCCAGACTTTGATTTTCATAAACTATTTCTGCTCCGGCTTCTCTTATCTTATCTCTTGCTCCCGGAGTTATTATCATATCATGAGAGGCAACAAATTTTTTACCGGATATGTATTCAGAAAAATTACCTATGGTTACTAATTTCTTTTTCATATTTTCACCAGTCCTATTCTAAACTATCTATGATTCCCACTATAGTTGCATCTACCGGTGTTTCATTGTCAAAAACGTGTCTTGCAGAACTTCCGCCCACCACTATCACATTATCACCGATTCCTGCACCTATATAGTCTGCAGCAACTATGCTTTTCACCGAGCTGCCGTCTTTTATTTCCACCACCATAAGCTTCAGACCAGAAAGTTTCGGGTCTTTTCTGGTTGCCCATACATTTCCTATAACTTTTCCAATTAACATAATTTAACCTCTTTCATAAAGTATCTCTATATTATTTTCTTTAATATATTCCATGGCAAGTGGTGTTATTATACTTTTTTTATCTAAAATAAGTACTGCATTTTTTAGATTTCTTTCCCGTAATTTTGACATTGTAATTACACCTTTTAGTACTGTTTTTTCTGTAACTGCTCCGAGTTTATCAATAAGGTCGACTCTTTTTACTACCTGAATTCCGTATTTTATGATAGTGTCCAGATACTTGTCATAAGTTTCCATCAAAGCTTTCGGTTCTGAATATCTTTTATATTCGAGCCCCTCTTCCACTATATATACTGTCTTTTTTTCAAGCAAACCTCTGATTGCAGGATGAGTCTTTCCGGAAGCTGTATCTGCCATATCATTAATTCCAAGAGTAGAAATCACCAGAATTTTACCATTTTCCGAAATTTTTATTTTTTTGGATAATTCATCTCTCAAAAGAGAATCATCTCCATAAAACCGGACTTCGACCGGTTTATCTTCTGCTTTTTTTTCTTCCAGTATTCTTAACAGTTCTTTTTTTATCAGTTCTGTGAGTTTGTCTGTATCCATTGGTTCCTCCTACTTTCTATAGATACTTCCCGTTGTCCCACTTTCAAATCCGCAGGCATTTGCCTCGTCATAATCAATGTGCATGCTTAGCTTATATGAATCCTTTACCCTTATCAAAACATCATCAAAGATCAGAGGTCTTCTTCCGTTTACTCTTACCTTTACTATTTCCCCGTCTTTCACACCGAGTCTGCCTGCATCTTCAGGAGTCATATGTACATGTCTCTGTGCCACTATTACTCCTTTATCTATCTTTATAAACTTATCTCCCACACCGATTAATATTCCAGGCGTTCCTTCTGTTTTTCCGCTCTCTCTGATAACTCCTTTTACCCCTATAGCAGTACAGTCAGTAAGTGATAATTCTATTTGTGTTTCATTTCTGCATGGTCCTAATATTACTACTCCGGAAAATTCTCCTTTTGACCCTATTACTCTTACCCTTTCCTTACAGGCATATTGTCCCGGCTGAGACAGGTCTTTTACCAGAGTCAGTTTATAATCCTCACCAAACAGATATTTCATATGTTCTTCTGACAGATGAATATGTCTTCCCGAAGCTTCTACCATGAATTCATCTCCGGAATCACCGAGCATTTCTTTTATTTTTTCCCTGACTATCTTTTCCAGTTCTATTTTATCCATATTGACTCCTAGTATTTTGTCTAATATTTCTATCAAATAACTAATACCTTATAGTGTCAAAATACTTGTACCTGTTCCTATGTATATTTAAGTTTAGACACTCGATAATATAAGGTGCTGGTATTTTGTCTAATATTTCTATCAAATAAATAAAACCTTACAGTGTCAAAATACTTGTACCTGTTCCTATATATACTTAAGTTTAGGCACTTGATAATATAAGGTGCTAGTATTTTGTCTAATATTTCTATCAAATAACTAATACCTTACAGTGTCAAAATACTTGTACCTGTTCCTATATATACTTAAGTTTAGAC
>JAITVW010000173.1 GCA_031285605.1 Fusobacteriales bacterium
AGGAGAAAGGGAAGAAAATAGTGGATACCGCAGTAAAAAATATGAGCGGTATCATAAAGAAAACTCTGGAAGAGATAAAATAACAGGAGGTTTAACTATGTTAAAATATAAGAACGAGATTTTGAAGATTATAAATGAAGTTTTTGATACACAGCTGGAAAATATGGAAAAGGCTTCCGATATACTTGTAGAAGCCGTAGAAAAGAAGAATTCCATATATATTTTCGGTTCATCTCACGCAGGAATTTTATCAGAAGAGGCATTTTACAGAGCAGGAGGATTTGCACTTATAAATCCTATATTTTCACCTAATTTAATGCTCAATGTAAAGCCTGTTACTTTTACAAGCGAACTGGAACAGCTGGAAGGCTACGGGAAAATCTTTTTTCAAAGCCAGAATTTAAAAAAATATGATGTGTTAATTATTCATTCTGTTTCAGGCAGAAATCCAGTTTCTATAGAAATGGCAGAGGAAGCAAAAAAAGCAGGAGTGAAGCTTATTGTAATAACAAATATGAAATACAGTAAATCTGTGACTTCGAGACATAATAACGCAAAGAAGCTTTATGAATATGCCGATGTAGTTTTGGATAACTGCGGAGCACTCGGAGATGCCGCAGTAAAGCTTGACGGTCTTGAACAGAAAGTAGCACCGTCTTCTACTGTAACAGGAGCTGTAATATTGAATTCGATAGTCGTGGATATAACAGAAAAACTGCTGGCTAAAGGACTGGATGCTCCTGTATTTTTCAGTGCAAACAGAGACGGCGGAATGGAACATAACCAAAAAATATTTGAAGAATATAAAGATTTGATTCATTATATGTAAATAAAAAGAAACACAGCAATAAAAAATATTTAGTATAAAAAAGAATATTCTGTGCTATAATAAATATAAATTATGAAAGGTATCAGAATATAAAAATGGAAATGAAAGATATTATTGAAAAAGTAAATCACTATTCTCAGCTTTCGAGAACAAGAGAACTTACAGAAGAAGAAAAAGAAGACCGTATAAAATACAGAAATCTTTATATGACTAACTTCAGAGCTAATTTCAAGAATCATCTTGACAGTATAAAAGTAAAATATGTAGATGAAAACGGAAACGAGATAAAAGGAAACTAATGCAGTAAAAGCTGGATAAGTAATGAAAGGTAAGGTATATGAAGAAACCACTGTTATTAAATATTATTAGTATTGTGCTTATGATGGCGGGAATATTTTGTGTAGGTGTTACATTGCTGGCCTTGGGAAAACTTTCTCCCGAACAGTTGGCTCAGATATATCATACAAGCAGTCCGGCAGTTTATACGGTACATGTCGGGTATACTGTTATTTTAGGAATAGCGCTTTTTACTTCCGGTTTTTTACTTTTCACAGGGAAAGAAGCAGGGCGGAAAGTATTTGTCGGTTCAGTAGTGATAATGGCAGTATATGCTGTGGCGACACAGGGAATCAAAGGAGTACAGTCACTGGGAATTCCTGTTTTGATTGTTATTTTTCTGTATCAATACCGGGGAATCAAGGATTATTTAGCTAAAGCCGGTGAAGATAAAGCAGAAAATATAATATAAATACAGTAAAAAAGTAAATAAAAAGAAAAACAGGTAATAAGAAACATAGAAAATTCACTTTTATATATCTTAGAAAATGAAAGTGATTTTTTTATGAATAAATACAGTTCATTAATGTAACCGAAGAAGTACAGAGGTAAAATTTTGACTATTTTATAGTGGAAATTACAACTTAAATTATGATATAATAGTTTTAAAACAATAGAAAAAAGAATTTTGAAAGGAGTTTTATATAATGTTATTGGAAATTAGGGAAATATACAAAAAACATGCTGAATTATTAAATAAAGAGCTAGAATTAAACGGTTGGATAAGAAAAAGAAGAGATCAGAAAAGTTTTGGTTTTCTTGAAGTAAATGATGGAACTTTTTTTAATGGAATTCAGGTAGTTTTTGATGACAGTCTGGCGAATTTTGATGAAATATCAAGATTAAGCATATCATCATCGGTACATGTAAAGGGAGTTTTGGTACAGTCGGAAGGAAAGGGACAGACTTTTGAAATAAAAGCAAAGGAAATAACTGTTTATAACAAAGCTGATCTGGATTATCCGCTTCAGAACAAAAGACACACACTGGAATATCTGCGTACAATTGCTCATCTGAGACCGAGAACAAATACATTTATGGCTGTATTCAGAGTGAGATCGCTTATGTCTTATGCAATACATAAATTTTTTAATGAAAGAGGATTTGTGTATGTTCATACTCCGATCATAACAGGAAGTGACACTGAAGGTGCAGGGGAAATGTTTCAGATTACTACCATGGATCTTAAGAACATTCCAAAAAATGACAAAGGAGAAGCAGATTATAAAAATGACTTCTTTGGAAAACAGGCGAATCTTACAGTAAGCGGACAGCTGAATGTAGAGACTTTTTGTATGGCATTTAAAAATACATATACATTCGGTCCTACATTCAGAGCAGAAAATTCAAATACTCCAAAGCATATTTCGGAATTCTGGATGATGGAGCCGGAAATTGCATTTGCTGATCTGGATGTAAATATGGATGTTGCTGAGGATATGATAAAATATATTATAAGATACGTATTGGAAAATGCACCTGAAGAAATGCAGTTTTTTAACCAGTTTATAGACAAGACGCTTCTTGACAGATTAAACGGGCTTGTGAATTCTGAATTTGGAAGAGTTACTTATACAGAAGCGATAGAGATTTTGAAAAAAGCAGATAAAAAATTTGAATATTCTGTAGAATGGGGAATAGACCTTCAGACAGAGCATGAAAGATATCTTGCTGAAGAACATTTCAAAAGACCTGTATTTGTTACTGATTATCCAAAGGATATAAAAGCTTTCTATATGAAGCTGAATGAAGACGGGAAAACTGTAAGAGCTATGGATCTTCTTGCTCCGGGAATAGGCGAAATAATAGGGGGAAGCCAGAGAGAAGATAATTTTGAAAAGCTGGAACAGAGAATAAAAGATATGAATTTAAATGAAAAAGACTACTGGTGGTATATGGAATTGAGAAAATACGGAAGTGTTCCTCATTCAGGATATGGTCTGGGATTTGAACGGGCTGTTATGTATGTAACGGGAATGTTAAACATAAGAGATGTAATTCCGTTTCCAAGAGGACCTAAAAGTCTGGAATTTTAATATGATGTTTGATGTTCAAATTTTAAAATTATAAATCAGAGGTGTGCTTTATATGTCAAAAAGAGAAGATTATATATCTTGGAATGAATATTTTATGGGACTGGCATTATTATCGGGGAAAAGAAGCAAGGATCCTGCCACACAGGTAGGAGCCTGTATTATTGACGAAGATAAAAAAATAGTGGGAATTGGATATAACGGTTTTCCGCTGGGAAGCTCCGATGATGATATGCCGTGGGGTAAACAGGGAGATTTTCTGGCAACAAAGTATCCTTATGTAGTACATGCAGAATTAAATGCAATATTAAACAGTATAAAAAGCCTGAAAGGCTGTACGGTTTATGTAACACATTTTCCTTGCAATGAATGTGCCAAAGCAATAGTTCAGTCAAAAATAAGCAGAGTTATCTATCTTTCAGACAAACATAAAGATAAAGATTCTTTTAAGGCTTCCAAGAGAATTCTTGAGAATGCCGGTGTAAAAATTGAAAAAATCAGTTTTGGGAGTAAAAAAATAATTTTAGATTTTGATGAAACAAATTTATAAATTTATTTGATGGGGAAAATATATGATAAGACTACTTAGGAGCAAAGATGTGGATGAGGTCATGAGGATATGGCTGGAGTCCACTTTGAAAGCCCATCCTTTTATATCAGAGGAGTACTGGCTTGAAAATTATAAAATGGTAAAAGATACATACATACCATTGTCAAAAACCTATGTTTTGGAAGATAATTCCAGAATCAGAGGTTTTATCAGCATAATTGATGAATTATTTATAGGAGCCTTATTTGTGGAAGTATTGCATCAGGGTGAGGGCATTGGAAGAAGATTAATGGAATTTTCCCAGAAGAGACACAAAGAACTGGATTTAACAGTATATAAAGAGAATGAAAGAGCAGTTTCTTTTTATAAAAAAATGGGATTTAAAATAAAAAATGAACAAATAAATGAAGACAGTGAAAAAGCAGAGTTCAGAATGTACTGGGAGATGGGAAACAATCAGGAAATAAAAGCGGAACCCGAACTGGTATATATGAATATTGAAAGGAAAATATGAATAAAGATGAACTGTACAGAGATCTTGAACAATATTTTTTAGAAAAAGGTATCAGTGAAGGCAGCTTTAAGGAGTTCTCCGAACAAAGAAAAATATCACGTACAAGTTTGAATTATTATTTCAAAAATAAAGACTATATTTATACAAAGATTCTCAGTAAAATTTTAAAAGATTTTGAAAAAAAATTTTTTGCGATTATAAATAATGAAAAATTGTCTTATTATGAAAGAATTGATGTCATATTGGATATGTATTTTAACATAACAAAAAAGAATATAAAATTATATCCGTATATACAGCATTTAAATGAAATAGAGAAAAAAATAAAAAATAAAAAAGATATAAATACTGATGAGGTAATTGAGATTATTAAAAAAATATGTGATAATTTTATTGATATTACAAATAAAGAGATTCAGAATGGGAGTATCAGTATAAACTATCCGAAAAATTATTTGTTTCTGATCATTTCCACATGTTTGTTTCCTTTTACGACACCTTATATAATAGAGTCTGTTATAAATATGAGTATGGAAGAATTTTATGAAAAGCATTATGAATACATGAAATACATTTTATTGAAAGAAATAGAGATATTGAAATAAATAAGGGGCTGTATCAAAAAGAAAAATTTTAGATACAGTCCCTTTTATTTATTTTATTGTAGTTTTATAGATTCCCATATTTTTTGTTGTTTTTCCAGAGCTTCGTTAGAAAGAGCTTTTGGAAGTTTTGAATTATTAATAACATCCTCAAATGTAACATAAGGTTTTATGGAAGAACTTTCTTCAACACCTTTTATTACAGAGGGAGCTCTGAAAATCTCATAAACTTTTTTGAAATTTTCAGGTCTGTATAGATATTCTAAAAACTTATATGCATTTTCTTTATTTGGAGAATTAGCAAGGACAGCCATACTGTCAATATACATCATTGCACCTTTGGGTATAAAATAATCTGTAGTTTTGGCATCTTCTTCAGACAGCTCCTCAAAATAATTTTCTGCATATCCGTGAGAAACGTAAAATTCTCCGCTGGCAAAGTTTTTACCAAAAGTAGTAGAATCAAACTTAGCTAAATTCTTTTTCCATTCAAGAAGCTTATTTTTTGCAGCTTCCAGTTCCTGATCATTTGAAGTTTCGGCAGAATAACCCAGATACTGCAGAGTGGCACCAAGTGTTTCCCTCATATCATCCAGCATAGTCATTCTTCCTTTGTACTGTGACATAGCAAAGATATCAAATGATTTTGGATAGTCTTTTATGTACTTTGTATTTACTGCGATTCCCGTAGCTGAAAATGTATATGGAAGCGAGTGTTGAAACTGAGGATCGTATGATTCTGAAAATTTAGCAATTTCATCCATTTTCAAATTTGAATAAACATCTTTCAGTTTTTCTTTATCAAGTTTCATGAGCATACCTTCTTCTCTCATAACAGATAAAATATCTGTGGAAGGGGAAACAATATCATATCCTCTTGCACCGGATTTAAGCTTAGCATACATTTGCTCGTTTGTATCATAATAATCCAGCTGAACTTTTATTCCTGTTTCCTGTTCAAAACCATCAAGAACTTCTTTTGGAATAAAATATGTCCAAG
>JAITVW010000185.1 GCA_031285605.1 Fusobacteriales bacterium
TATGATGCTACAGAAGCAGGGCGGCTTCCTGATTTGATAGATGATTTATCGGCACTCAGAATCAAGGGATATGGAGCAAATGCTGTAAAGCTTTTGATCTATTACGATCCTGATGAACCGGCAGAAATAAATGATATAAAACATGCTTTCATAGAAAGAGCGGGGGCAGAATGTAAAGGCATAGATATACCGTTTTTTCTGGAACCTGTCACATATGACAGTAAAATAGCAGATGCTAAAAGCATAGAATATGCAAGAATAAAGCCCCGTAAAGTAAAGAACACAATCAAGGAGTTCACAAAACCGCAATATGGCATAGATGTACTGAAACTGGAAGTACCGATAAATTTACACTTTACAGAGGGATATACAGATGGAGAAATAGCTTATACTAAAAAAGAATCCATAAAGTATTTTCAGGAAGCAGCTGATTTTGCTGCACTGCCTTTTATATATCTTAGTGCCGGTGTAACAGCCGAACAGTTTCGTGAGACAATAAAGCTGGCAGCTGAAGCCGAGACTCCTTTCAGCGGTGTACTCTGTGGAAGAGCAACATGGCAGAATGGTGTGAAAGTGTACATAGAAAAAGGTTTACAAGGATTGACGGAATGGCTGAGAACAGAAGGTAAGCAGAATGTTCTTGAGCTTAATAATATTTTGGAAAAAAGTGCAGTACCTTGGTGGAATACTTATGGAGGACTGGAAAAAATAGAAGTAAAATAATAAATAAGGACTGTCATTTTTTTGCAGTCCTGTTTTTGTATAAAAAATTATTTTTGAAAATAATAAAAAAGTCTCGAAATTAAAGAGGAAAACTATGTTTCACGATTCGGCTAAGCGAGTAATATACAACCTTTTTTACAAAATATATCAGCAGAATAAATTGTCAGACTTAATATTGAGAATAATAATTTTTTAAATTTTTCAGATATATTGTAAAGAATTAATAAGTTTACAATAATAAATATATCTTTTATAAAAAAGGACTTCTGAATATTTTTGTAAAGAAATTTCTTTACAATAAGTATTGTTTGAGAAAAATAAAAAGAATTTTTTTTACCCCTTAATTTCTTTTCACTAATTCATGAAAAACTTTAAATCTTGGTAAATATGTAAAATAAAGGTATAAATTAAACGGAGTATACGGAGGTGTCTAAAAAATGAGTTTAAAACAAAGACATATAGAAATATTAAATCTTATTTTTCAAAATGACAAAATTATGGATATAAAATATATCTCTGAATATTTCCAGGTTTCCGAAAGAAGTATCAGATATGACATAAAGGAGATAAATGAGGAATTCATAAACAATAAAAATACTAATATCATAGAAATGGAAGAAGGAAAACTGGTTTCTAACATAAATAAAGAGGAGCTGACTTCTCTTATAAAAAATATACTTCCGCAGAAATATATTTTTACAAGTGAGGAAAGAATAGAGATACTTCTTCTGGAAATACTTCTTTTCAGAGAAAAATTTACCCTTCAGGTTCTGTCTGATGAACTGCTGATAAGTAAAGCAACCCTCAGAAAAGACATAAAGGATATGAATGAAAAAATAAAAGAATTCAATGTAAAAATAGACATTAACAATAATCAGGGATATATGCTTACAGGTGAAGAAAGCAGCATAAGGCAGCTGATGATAAATATACTTCATAAATACGGCGGTTTTATCGAGGAGACAGAAAAAGAAGATATAAACAATCTGCAAATAGTGAAACTTTTGATTTTTGAAAAAAAGAAAAAATATTTTCAAAATGAGCGTATAAACCTTTATAAGAGCATTCTTTTGAAAATACAGCAGAAAACAAAAAAAATAATAACAGACGAGGCTTATGACGCCCTTTTACTGAATATGATTATTACAAGCATACGAAACAGGAACAGACATTTTATAACAGATGATATAAGCAATTCAAATTTCATAAAAGGAACTGAAGAATATAAGATAATAAAAGAAATTTTTCAGAACGAGGATATAGATTACAGAGAAAAAGACCTGATAATATTTACGGATTTTTACACAGGAGCTTATTCATACAATACAAAATTTTCTTTTTATCTAAACTGGATGAAAATAGAAACACTTGTGGGAAGGATACTTGAAGACGCGGCAAAAGTGTTTGACATTAATTTCAAAAATGACCGGATACTGATAAAAGAGCTGATAAATCATGTGAAGCCTGCGATTTACAGAATAAAAAACAAGATGAGTCTGAAAGTTTCCATACTTGAAGATGTAAAAGCCGAATATGCTGATCTTTATGAAAAAACAAGAGTAAGTCTGGGAGTAATAAATGAATTTCTGGATGAAAATATAGATGAAGATGAAATTGCCTTTATTACAATAATGTTTAAAAGGGCAATAAACAGAAATCAGGAAAAACTTATGGGCGAAGAAAAGAGGAATATTCTTCTGGTATGCGGCTTGGGATACAGCAGTTCACAGTTTCTTGCCGAGAATATAAATGAAAGATTTGAAGTAAATATTGTAGATATAATTCCGTTTAATCAGCTGGAAAATTTTGAATACATAAAGTCGGTGGATCTGGTAATATCCACGATAGATATAGAGATGGAAGGGATAGAAGCAGTAAAGGTAAATCCTATACTTCAAAAAGAGGACATTGAGAAGCTGGAGGAATATGCATTAACCAGAAAGTCGGCAAAAATCCCTATATCAAAAATTTTGAAAGTAATAAAAGAAAATAAACATATAGAAAACGAAGCATTTATTATAGAAAATATCAAAAAACAGCTGAAAGAATATGTAAAAAATGATGTTGAAACAGAAAAAACCTCTAATTTTCTGGAGCTGTTGGATGAGAGAAATACAGCACTGAATGTAGATCTAAAAAGCTGGGAGGAAGTGATTGAGTATTCGGGAAAGCTCCTTTTGGATTCAGGGTATATTGTTTCTGAATATATAGAGGAGATGAAGGAGCAGATAAGAAATTTCGGGGATTATGTAGTAATGGGCAGCAATACTATTCTTCCACATGGGAAACTAAATGAAAGTGTAAAAAAGACGGGTTTCAGCTTTGTTTCATTAAAAAATCCCATTTCATTTTTCGGTTCGGAAATAAAAATAGCCATATGTCTGGCATCTGTGGCTAAACATGAACATATAAATGCAATACTTGAATTAAATAATTATTTCAGAGATTCTGAATTTGAAAAAGAACTTTTAAAAATTAATACAAGAAAGGAACTAGAAAATTTTTTGACAAATAGGAGGAATAGATGAGTACAGGACTATTAAAAAAAGAGAATATAATTTTAGACATGGATACAGAAAAAAAAGATGAAGTAATAGTCAGCTTAGCGGGAAAACTTGAAAAGGAAGGAATAGTTACTAATTTTGACGGTTTCTTAAAAGATATATATGCCCGTGAAGAAATGGACAATACTGCAGTGGGCTTTGGCGTGGCTATCCCTCATGGGAAGTCTGAATGGATAAAAGAAGCAAGACTGGCTTTTGCAAGACTTACAAAGGAAATAAACTGGGGAGACGAGGATGAGTATGTAAAATATGTATTTCTAATAGCGGTTCCTGCCGGAGAAGCATCAAAACACATAGAAGTACTTGCCGGTCTTTCACAGAAAATTCTTGATGAAAAGTTCAGGGAAAAACTAAATGCAGCAAGTCTTGAGGAAGTTTTAGAAATGATAAACGGTTAATAAATATAATAATTTATAAAAAACAAATTTAGCAGGAGGAAAGAAATATGAGTAAAAAAATAGTAGCAGTTTGTGCTTGTCCTATGGGTCTGGCGCACACATTTATGGCAGCGGATTCTTTAAAAAAGGCAGCGGATGAATTGGGGTATGAAATAAAAATAGAAACTCAGGGAGCAGATGGAATTCAGAATGAACTTACAAAAAAGGACATAAGAGAAGCAGATGCAATAATACACGCTATTGCAGTAACACCGCAGGAAGTGGAAAGATTTGACGGATATGATGTAAATGAAGTATCTTTGAAAGAGGCAATTAGAAATGCCAAAGAAATATTAGAAGAATGCTGATTCTTTACTAAAAAAAGTTTTTTTAATTAAATTGGCGGATATAGAGATTTTTAACATTATCAGTAAATAAAAACTGAAATTATATATAGTGGAGGAAACTATGGAAAAAAAGAAGAAAAATAATAAAGTGATTAAAGAGCTTTATAAACACGTGATGACGGGAATTTCGTATATGATACCCGTATTGATAATGGGGGGACTAATCGGAGCATTTTCTCAGATAATACCTTATGTAATTTATAAAGTAGATCCTGCAGTATCTATTGCAGATGCAGTGGCTTCGGGTCAGTTTACAGGATTTTCTCTTATGTTAATGAGACTCGCAGATATAATGTCTAATTTCGGATTTACATTGTTCAGTTTCGCAATACCAATGTTTGCAGCATTTACTGCTAACTCAATAGGCGGAAAAACAGCACTGGCCGGTGGGTTTATCGGTGGATATATAGCTAACAAGCCAGTATCAGTGCTGAAATTTATTGACGGAAACTGGGAAGGCGTAACACCTGTACCGTCAGGATTTTTAGGGGCTATATTAATAGCTTTTGCAGTAGGATATTGTGTAAAGTTTTTGAATAAGAAAATACAAATGCCTCATAAATGGCTTGCATTTAAGAGTACATTTCTGATACCTTTATTATCTTCGTTTTTCTGTATGGTTTTAATGGTTTTTGTTCTGACTCCTGTAGGAGGATGGCTGAATCTTCAGATAAGAGCTGTACTTGAAGCAGCAGGAAATGCCGGGCAGCTTGTTTATTCGTTTGTGCTTGCAGGAACAACGGCTTTTGACCTTGGAGGACCTGTAAATAAAGCAGCAGGATTCGTAGCATTAGGATTCACTACAGAAAAAATACTTCCTATTACAGCAAGAACAATAGCAATAGTAACACCGTCAATAGGTCTTGGATTGTCAACACTGATTGACAGAAGACTGGTAGGAAGAAAAGTATATGAAGATGAATTTTATGAATTAGGAAAAACATCTATGTTCCTTGCATTTATGGGGATTTCTGAAGGCGCTATACCATTTGCCCTTGAAAGACCGAGCTTTACTATTCCTTTATATGTGGTAGGCTCTATAATAGGAGCTATGTCAGGTGTTATACTGGGTGCAGAGCAATGGTTTCCTGAATCGGCGATATGGGCATGGCCTCTTGTAAAGAATTTGGGAGTATACATGCTTGGTATACTAATAGGTGCAGTAATTATAGCAGTAGTAAATGTATACTACAGAAATAACCTTATTAAAAAAGGAAAATTGGTAATAGACGAAGATTAATATTAAGTTTACCCCTCTTGAATTATGAGAGGGGTAATTAACAACCGGAAAAAGAGGCAGAATGTAAAACCGAGTTTTATAGCACCGGTCTGCCTTTTTATATTTCAAAGAAATATACAATCAAACAAAGGAGAAAATATGTCTAAAAAATATAAATTTCCAATTATTCCGCATACACACTGGGACCGGGAATGGTATTTTACCACTTCAAAGTCAATTATATACTCTCTTGTAGATTTTACGGAGATAATGGAAGTTTTGGAAGAAAATAAAAATTTCCCTCATTTCCTGCTTGATGCACAGACATCAATAGTAGATGATTATCTGGAATTTCATCCTGAAGATGAGGAGAGAATAAAAAAACTTATAAAAGAAGACAAACTCGTGGTAGGACCATGGTATACACAGACAGACCAGCTGGTAACAGGCGGGGAATCAATACTGAGAAATCTTTACTATGGAATTGCAAGGGCTGAAGAACTGGGGAAAAGTATGATGGTAGGATATATGCCTGATTCTTTCGGGCAGACAGCACAGATGCCCCAGATTTTAAACGGTTTTGATATTTATAAAAATACATTTAAAAGAGGGATAAAGGCAGAGCAGTATCCTAAGAATGAATATTATTGGGAATCTGAGGACGGAAGCAGAGTATTTAACTGTTATCTGGACAGATACGGGAACTTTACATACTTTACAAGTGAGGAAGATTCACTAAAAGCATTAATTGAAAGGCTGAAAAAAGAAACTGATGAAAGATCAAGAATAAGCACTCTTACACTATATAACGGGGAGGATCAGAGACCTATAAGAAAGAATCTTCCCGAAATTATGGAAAAAATGAAGCTGCTTTTTCCGGATTGTGAATTTAGTATTTCTACAGTGGAAAAAGTGATGGAGCAGATGGAAAATGAAGATATAGAATATGATACTGTAAAGGGTGAAATGACATCAGGAGAATACAGCAGAATTCACAAGTCTATTTTTTCAAACAGGGCTGATTTGAAAATAATGAACAATAAAACTGAAAACCTTATTACAAATGTATCAGAGCCGCTAAGCTCAATTGCTTACAAGCTGGGTTTGAAATATGAAACAAAAGTATTTGAAAAAGTGTGGAAGCTGATGTGTGAAAATGCTGCACATGACAGCAGCGGAATGTGTAATTCCGATAACACAAACTCGGATATTTGGTATAGATTTAAGCGTTCACAGGAAATAATGGACAGTCTTAACGAAATAAATATGAGGCTGATAGGAATGAAAATTCCCGAGAAGGATATTTTTCAGTTTCAGGTGTATAACTTTTCGCCGTACACAAGAAACGGGATTGTGGAACTGGAAATATTTACACCGTCGGATAAGTTTACTATTACAGATACTTTTGGAAAGGAACTTGGTGTAACTCTGCTTCACTCGGAAGAAATTGCTGAAAGAGTGAGAAATAAAATGCTTTCTGAAGTAGGATTCGACGGGAATGAAAAACCAAGATGGGTTCAGGAAGATGTGAGAATTTTTTCTTCAAAAATCTTACTTTACATAACTGATATAGAAGCTATGGGATATAAAACGCTGTATGTAAAGAATAAAGATGAAAGCTTTACACCTGTAAAACTTTCTGATACTGCAGGAAACAGTGAAATAGAAAATGATATTCTGAAGGTGAAAATTTCACAGAATGGAGAAGTAAGTATATTTAACAAGGTAAATCAAAAAGAGATAAAAGGTTCTTTGATATTTGAAGACAGCGGTGATGACGGAGACACATATGATTATTCAGAACCGAGAAAAGACTGGATTTTACATTCAGATAAACATGAAATAAAAAATATCAGAGTACAGAAAAGTGATATAGTCAGTATTCTAAGCTATACTGCAATTTTGGAAGTACCGGCAGATCTTAAAGAAAGAGAACGGCATATAGTATCAAAAAAGATAGATGTAAATGTAAAAATAATTCTGGAAAAAGGTTCTGATCTTTTAAAAACAGATGTAGAGATTGAAAATACCGCTATTGAACACAGAGTGAGAGTTTTATTTAAAACGGGGATAGATTCGGAATTTTCTATTGCGGACCAGCAGTTCGGGACTATAAAGAGATTTACATATCTGAAAGAAGCAGAGAAGTGGGAAGAAAACGGATGGAATGAAAAACCGAGAACTATAGAGCCGATGCAGTCATTTGTAACATTAAAAAATGCTGACTATGGTGTAGCTGTTTTCACAGATTGTGTAAGAGAATATCAGATAACAGGTGAAGGGTATAATACTATAGCTCTTACATTATTCAGATCAGTGCCTGAAATGGGGAAAGCCGATCTGAAGGACAGACCGGGAAGAGCATCGGGAATGCCATGGCCTACCCCTGATGCACAGCTTTTGAAAAAACTTAAATTTAATTTTGCTGTAAAAATTTATACAATGGACGAAAGTATAAATAAAGTGGCAGTGAAAGCAAAAGAATACCTTACACCGTTTACAGGCTATCAGTCTGCACATTTCAAAAATGTGGATATGTTCTTTCTGCTGAATCAGCCGGGAGCTAAAGATTTTCCGGAAGAATACTCATTATTCAGCTTTGGGCAGAATAACACGGTATTAAGCACTGTAAAGAAATGTGAAAAGGAAGAAGGACTGATAATCAGATTATTTAATCCTGATTTTGAAAGCGGGACTTCGGAAAATATTCTTTACAATGAGAAAATAAAAACTGCGGAAGAAGTTAAGTTTAATGAAAAAACGCTTGTAAAAGAACTGGGGAATAATTTTGATATAAAGCTTGATAATATAGCAAAATGTCATGCTTTAAGTATAAAAATCAAAGATTAAAAAATAAACAGGACTCTGTGTCAGCAGAGTTCTGTTTTCATATATTAAATTTGACAATAATCTTAGTAATGGTAAAATTAAACTTAAGTAAAATCGAAAGGAGAGTTTATGAAAAAATTATTATTTTTATTATTTGCAGTAAGTACAGCCTGTTATTCGCATTCAGGAAGAACGGACGGCAGCGGCGGTCATAACTGTTCTGCAAAGTCAAGAGCAAAAGGTCTCTGTACCGGATATCACTATCATAACAGCGGAATAAGCAGCGGTAGAACGAAAGTAAAAGTAAAATCGAAGTCGACAACCGAAAATAAAATAAAAGAAATGCAGCTGCTTTTGAAAGATTCCGGGTATTATAAAGGGAGTATAGACGGTATAACGGGTTCGGGAACACAAAATGCAGTGAGGCGTTATTTGAATGATAAAAATTATAATAATAACAGATTGAATTATTTGTTAAAGGCAAATGGGTTAATATAAAAATAAAAAGAAGAACCGTTTGTATTTTTTATGAACTCTGGTTCTTCTTTACATTTCAATAAACTTTATCCGAATAGTGATAAATACTTGCTGTAGCCTTTTTTTTCAAGGTTTTTCAAAAGAATAAACTTTAGTGAAACTGAGTAAGCTTTGTTTTTGATTCTTTTTTATCCAAAGTACCACTTCCGGTCCGGAAAATTAGATTTTTTCAAATTCTCTGCGATTAATATTATACTTATTTTTCCCTATTCTCTGTAATATTCCTCTGCTGCATAAATTAGAAATTTCACGGGACAGGGAAGGACGGGTAACTCCGAATCTTCTTGAGATTTCCGAAATACTCGGTCTAAAGTGAATAATATTGTCTTTGCTGTTTTGTTCAATATAATCTATGATTTTATCCTCTATACTTTTGTTTACAAAATTAAACCAGAATCTTTTTGAAAGAAACTGGCTTTTATTAGAGATTTCATCAAGAAAATTGTTAAGAAATTTTTTATTTTCCTGCATACATTCCAAAAGCTTTTCTTTTTCAAGGGAAAGGATTTCACAGTCTGTTCTTGCTACCACATCTACAGGAGTGGTATTGGAATCCCCGAAGATAAATGCAGAGACAAAAAGCTCATGTGCCTCAATGCTACCGACTTCTATTACATCTCCATTATATTTCTGCATTTCCGAGTAAAGTTCTCCCGACAGATTAATAAGGGCATAATTTATTTTATCACCTCTAAAGTAGATGGTTTCATCCTTTTTATATTTTTTTATTTTGTAATTTAGTTTTAGGATAATCTGCTTTATTTCTTCAGTATTCATATCCTTAAATATAGAAATATTTTTTAGGGTATTTAGAAGCTCCAAAAAGGTCTCCTCCTTGCATTAGTTATATTAGTTTATTATATAATAATGTGATAAGAATGTAAATAAGGATGTGCATTTCGTTTTACGGGAAATTTTTCCCGGACAAAATTTTTATCATATAAGTCTCTTGAATTTTCTAAAATTATATATGTTATATCATTTACCAAAAAAGTTATTTATAATTTTCATAAACCGTAACATAAGTTACGAAATAAAAGAAATATTTATTATACAATAAGCATGTAAATGATGAGATTTTAGGAGGAAAAATGGCAGGATGCCCAGAATCAAAAGCAATGAGCTTAAATGAAAATATCAGTGAAAATAAATCAGGAGATTTGAATTCACAATTAAAGCAGTGGCCTATACAGCTTCATCTGATTTCACCGGCAGCTGCGTATTACGTGGAGAGTGATTTACTGTTTGCTGCTGACTGTACAGCCTTTGCGATGGGTGATTTTCATACTGATTACCTGAAAGGGAAATCAGCGGCTATAGCCTGCCCAAAGCTGGATTCGGATCAGGATGTATACGTAAAAAAAGTAAGACAGCTTATTGACCATGCGAAAGTGAAATCTATTACAGTATTGGTAATGGAAGTGCCGTGCTGTATGGGGCTGGTGCAGACAGTAAGGGAAGCACTTAGTCAGAGCGAATTAAAGCCGCCGGTAAAAATAAAAATTGTTGGATTAAACGGTAATATAAAAGATAAAATTATATTATGATAATTTAAATATTTTTTATTTTTGTGTAATAAGAGTTAAGAAAAAATTGGGAGGTAAAGAGAATGGGTATGTTTTGTTTTCAATGTCAGGAGACATTTAAGAATCACGGATGTACAGTTAGAGGAGTATGTGGTAAAACTGACGATGTTGCTAATCTGCAGGATGTATTAATATTTGTTTTAAAAGGTATGGCGAATTATTCATCGCAGTTAAGAAAGGTAAAGAAGGTTTCAAGCGAGATTGACGGATTTTTGTTCAAAGCTCTCTTTACTACAATAACAAATGCAAATTTTGATGCAAAAGATATGGCGGCAGACATAAAAAAAGCGATAGAATACAGGAACAGCATTAAGGCAGAACTGGAAAAAGAAGGTGTAATGCTTGAGCCTAAATTTGAGGGAAAACTCTTTACAACATGGGAGTTTACTACAGAAGAAGAAGCAGAAATGCTGGCTCCGAAAGCAGGAGTATTAAGAACTGAAAACGAGGATGTAAGATCACTGAGAGAAATAATTTTATACGGATTAAAAGGGATATCAGCCTATGGTTTTCATGCTTACAATCTTGGAAAAATAAGTGAAGAGCTTTATGCTTTTTATGAAAAAGCACTTCTTGCTACCGAAGATGAAAGTCTTAGCGGGGAAGAGCTTACGAATCTTGTATTTGAGACAGGGAAGTATGGTGTAGATGTAATGGCTTTATTAGATGAAGCTAATACAAGTACATTTGGAAATCCTGAAATAACAGAAGTAAATATAGGTGTAAGAAAAAATCCTGCAATTCTGATTTCAGGACATGATTTGAAGGACATGAAAGAGCTGCTGGAACAGACAGAGGGAACAGGAGTGGATGTATATACACACTCGGAAATGCTCCCTGCACATTATTATCCTGAGTTTAAAAAGTATAAGCATCTGGCAGGCAACTATGGAAATGCATGGTATCATCAGGTAAAAGAATTTGAAACTTTTAATGGACCTGTAATTTTCACTACAAACTGTCTTGTACCGCCGAGACTTAATTCTACGTATAATGAAAGAATATTCACACTAAATGCCGCTGGTTATCCTGAATGGAAAAAATTAGAAGCAGATGAAAACGGAAAGTTTGACTTTACAGAAGTAATAGAACTGGCCAAAAAATGTGACTCTCCAAAAGAAATAGAAACAGGAACAATTGTAGGAGGATTTGCACATGCACAGGTATTTGCACTTGCGGATAAAATAGCAGAGGCAGTAAAATCAGGTGCAATAAAGAAATTTATAGTAATGAGCGGATGCGATGCAAGAATGAATGACAGGGAATATTATACAAAATTTGCAGAGGCTCTTCCTAAAGATACCGTAATTCTTACATCAGGCTGTGCAAAATACAGATATAACAAGCTGAATCTTGGAGATATCGGAGGAATACCGAGAGTGCTTGATGCAGGTCAGTGTAATGATTCATATTCATGGGCAGTAGTAGCATTAAAGCTGAAAGAGATATTTAATGCAAATGATATAAATGACCTTCCTATAGAATTTAATGTTGCATGGTATGAACAAAAAGCAGTAATAGTATTGCTTGCATTATTGTACCTTGGAATAAAAAATATACATGTAGGTCCGACACTGCCTGCATTTATATCGCCAAATGTAGCGAAACTACTGAATGAGCAGTTAGGGCTTACAGGAATAACAGATGTGGAAACAGATTTAAGAGAGTTTTTTGCTTGAATATTGATATATAAAAAATATTAAAAAGATACAGTCAAAAAATGAGCCGAGAAGCTCATTTTTTTTATTTTATGGTATAATACATATATGAACAAGTCAGTTAATTTTACTGCTAATTTTCAAGAACATAAAATTTTTTACCTGTGAATTTGGCTAAAATTATTCCAAACAACGATTTTGTCAGAGTTTGTTTTGAAAAAGAAATAATAATTTGAATAAATGATAAAATTATGTTAAATTATATAAAAATGCTATGGAGGATCTAATGGCAAAGAGAATGATATATACTAAAGAGAAAGTAATAAAACAATTACAGAATTACTATAAAAGAAATGGAAAAATAACAAGAAAAAGTTTTGATTCTGATAAAACAGTATGTTCAGCAAGTGTAGTACTGCAAAGATTTGGCAGTTGGAATAAAGCACTAAAAATGGCTGGTTTAGAAACAACACACAGAGGAATTTATAGTGATGAAGATTTATTAGAACAATTGAAAACGTACTATAAGAAAAACTCGAAAATAACAGTGCAAGGTTTTGCAGCAGATAAGAC
>JAITVW010000199.1 GCA_031285605.1 Fusobacteriales bacterium
ACTGGCGGTTTATGACAGAAACAGAAATACCAATGTATTATTTCCACATAGTGTATATAAAATATTTGTACAGTGTAAATATCTGGAGAGCAGATTCATCGAAAATATTGAAACGGAAGAAACAGGCTTTTTTTCCGCCGACCAGCTTCCGGAGCTTTCTGAAACAAGAAATACGGTATCACAGATAAAAATGTGTTTTAGATATAAAGACAGACCGTTTCATGAACCATACTTTGACTAAGAACAGAAGGAGAAATAACATGGAAGATTATGTACTGTTAAAAGGGAAGATAACGGGAAAGTGGTATGACCTTGATAAGACTGCACATTATCATATTATAGCAGAGGCTTTAGGAGTCAAATATGATGTAGCAGTAAATATAGGTTCTGTGGTAAAAGAATGGGGCAGCAGAGAGTTCAAATCTTCAGAGCTTCTGGTTTATCATGATGAAAGCTATAATAATAAAATCCTGGATAAAATTGTAGAAAAAGAATACGGTATTCATGTAGTAGAACCGGATTTTGCACTTGACTATGTAAAAATGAATCTGTTTAATCACAAAAAAATGGCTCTAATGCCGGCATTAGATATTAAAGAAACTTATCTCATTGAGATTCTGGAAAAATATGTGGTACGTTCAATGGAGGAAAGAATTTATGATATATATGTATATGGTATGCTGTATGAAAATGGTCTGGGAATACATGATGTTCATATGAATCAAGGAAGTGAAGGGAGATACAGGCACAGAGACAGAGAGTGGAGTGACGGGGCAATATTTTTGCATAACCACAGGGATTTTAGCTGGACTGCTGTTTTTCTGGCATTTAAAAATCAAAGTTTTAAGAAATAGCAGTAAAAAATAATTGACAAATTACTTTATTTATATTATACTCACAATATATGAACATATATTCATACATATGGATATGAAAGGCGTGAGTTTGATGAAGAAATATATATTGAAGAATTTAGATTGTGCTAATTGTGCTGCCAAGCTGGAGAGAGAAATAAAAAAGTCATCTACGGTAAAGTCTGTCAGTGTAGATTTTGGAACTTTAACTATGTTGATAGACAGTTCAGATATCGAAAATGATTTGTTAATAGTAAATAAAACAGAACCGGGTGTAGAACTGATAGAAGCAGTAAAAGGAATTCTGCCGAAAAAGCAAAACAGTGCGAAGTGCTGCAGCGGAGACAGACATAGTCATGACCACGAACACAGTGAAAGCGGCGAGGATGAGTTGAAAAAAGAGAAAATAAAAATAGTAGTTGCAGTTGTTTTGATGACAGCCGGTTTTATAACAAAAGACAATATGACGGTATCAAATATATTATTTGTTTTTTCTTATGTAATAGTAGGATATTCGGTAATATTAAAAGCAATAAAAAATCTTTTGAAGGGAAATCCCTTTGATGAATTCTTTCTTATGAGTTTTGCCACACTTGCTGCATTTTTTATAAATCAGTTTTCCGAAGCAGCAGGAGTAATGATCTTTTACAGTGTGGGAGAACTGCTTCAGGAAATATCAGTAAATAATTCGAGAAAATCAATAAAATCACTGCTGGAATTAAAACCGGAATATGCCAATCTTGAAACTGCCGCCGGATTAAAAACAGTAAATCCGGAAACAGTGGAGCTTAATAATATTATAGTAGTAAAGCCGGGGGAAAAAATACCTTTGGACGGGGAAATATCAGAAGGGAAAACACAGCTTGATACTTCGGCACTTACAGGGGAATCAGTACCGAGAACATATGTTGCAGGAGATAATGTAATGGCAGGAATGATAAATACTTCCGGGCTTATAAAAATAAAAGTAACAAAACTGTTTAACGAGTCTTCTGTATTTAAAATTCTGGAAATGGTAGAAAATGCTTCGCATAAAAAGGCAGAGACAGAAAAATTTATTACAAAATTCGCAAGATATTATACTCCGGCAGTGGTAATGCTGGCGGTTTTAGTAGCGGCAATACCGCCGTTATTCTTCGGACAGTTATTTTCAGAGTGGCTGTACAGGGCAATTGTGCTTCTTGTTATCTCATGTCCGTGTGCATTGGTATTAAGCATACCTTTAGGATATTTTGCAGGTATAGGAAGAGCTGCCAAAAGTGGAATTCTGGTAAAAGGCTCTACATTCTTTGATGTAATTAATGATATAAAAGTAATAATGCTTGATAAAACAGGAACTATTACAAAAGGTATTTTTGAAGTAGCAGATGTGGATACAGCAGAGGGTATGAACAGAGAAACATTTTTGGAGTATGCCGCACTTGGTGAGGCACAATCAAACCATCCTATAGCAAAATCAATAACTGCTTATTATAATAATAAACCGGACTTAAACAGAATAACAAATTATGAAGAAATAAGCGGAAACGGAATAAGAGCGGAAATAGACGGAAGAAAGATACTGCTGGGTAATTCAAAGCTTATGAAGTCTCATAATGTAGAGTTTACTGAAAGACCGGATTATGGCACAGTAGTGTATATGAGTATAGATGGAAAATATGCCGGAAATTTATTAATAAAAGATATGATAAAAGAAGATTCCGGAAATGCTGTAAAAAAACTGCGTGATGTAGGAATAGAAAAACTTGTAATGCTTACAGGCGATAATGAGACAGTTGCAGAAAATGTAGCGAAAACAGCGGGAATAGATTCTTATTATGCCAATCTTCTTCCTGAGGGAAAGGTAGAAAAACTGGAAGAAGAGATGAAAAAAGCAGGAGCAGGAAAAAAACTGGCCTTTGTAGGAGACGGAATAAATGATGCGCCTGTACTGGCAAGGGCAGATGTAGGTATAGCCATGGGAGGGCTTGGTTCTGATGCGGCGATAGAAACAGCAGATGTAGTGCTTATAGATGATAAAATTTCTAAGATAGCCGATTTAGTAAAAATATCCAAGAAAACGAGAAGAATATTAATAGAAAATATAATATTTATACTTTTGATAAAAGGAATATTCATAGTTTTGGGAATATTCGGTCTTGCCAATATGTGGGAAGCGGTTTTTGCTGACGTAGGTACAGCACTTCTTGCGGTGTTTAATGCAATGAGAATTTTGAAAGAGAAGTATTAGATAAAAAAACCTAGAAAAATACTTAATTTTAAGTATATATTTCTGGGTTTTATTTTTTGTATCTAAATTCAACATATTGTGTGTTGTTTATGTTGTTATTGTATATAAAATATGTTAAAATAAACAAATAAAAGAAAATGTTGTGTATATGTAAAAATAGACAGGGAATTAAAAGAGAAAATGCAAAAAGCTTGAAATAATAGAGTGTAAAACTTATTATGTAAATAAATGGAAAAGCAAAACAGATTTGAAAACAACAGAAGTGTATTCTTGCCCGCTGTAATTCAAATATTTTTTAATCATTTACATTAAGTTCTTTTATATAATCAAAAATATTTAATTAACCGTTGTTTTTCATACGGGCTTATAGTAGAATAAAATATGTAAGTAAATATTCCAAAAATTTTAGGAGGAACAATGAAAAAGTATAGAAATATTATTTTGGCATTAAGTGTGGTCTTACTTCTGAATTCATGTCTTATAAGTACTGCTGTAGGAACTGTGGCCGGAGCCGCTGTAGAAGTGGTAAAACTTCCGTTCAAATTAGTCGGCGGAATCATTAATATAATAAACGGAAGCAGCAGAGATAAAGAAATAGAAAAAGCAGGAATGTCCAAATATGAAAAAAAAGTTTCGGAAATACTGGAAAGAAAAAAAGAAACACTGACTTTTGGCAGCTTTAGTGTATACAGCTATAAAGATTTGGAATTTCAGACAGTGAAATCATCAGGAACTGAGAAGCCTATGCAGCTTGTGGATAAAAAATCCAATATAAAATTCTCGTTTACATTGACTTTAATAGATGGTGTAAATGTAACGTCGAAGCTGAGCCAGCTGGAAAGCACAGAAGGAGTTGCAAAAATTTCCGAAAGACAGTCAGGCGGAATGATAGTGAGAGATTATACTATGAAAGTAAATAATACAAAAGATAAGAGAATAGAAAATTACAGACTGACAGGTTATGAGAAAAATGGTCAGGTTCTTTTATATCAATATCTGGAGTCAGATGATCCGGCATATGATGTAGAGGAAATACTGTATAATGACTTGGTAAATAATACATTTTAATTATCGGAGAATTTATGGACAAAAAAAATCTGGAAAAGCTGACATACGAAATGCTTGGAGCAATAGGCGAGGATGTAGACAGAGAAGGTCTGAAAGATACACCTAAGAGGATACCTATGGTATATGGGAAAATTTTTTCCGGTATCGGCAAGAAGCCTGCAGATATCATAAAAAAGGTTTTTACTGTGGAAAAGAATAATACAGTAATAGAAAAAAATATAGATTTTTATTCAATGTGCGAACATGATTTGCTTCCGTTTTTCGGTCAGATACATGTGGCGTATATACCTGACGGAAAAGTTCTTGGCTTTGGTGATATTATCAAAATAACGGAAATATATTCCAGAAGACTGCAGATTCAGGAACGGCTCACAAATGAAATATGTGATGCAGTTATTGATGTGACAAAATGTCAGGGAGTAATGGTAATAGTAAAAGCAAGACATTTGTGCATAGAGATGAAGGGAAGCAGGAAAACTAATTCAGAAATAGTCACAAGTGCAGTAAGAGGTATTTTT
>JAITVW010000286.1 GCA_031285605.1 Fusobacteriales bacterium
AATATATGCTCCCAAGATAGGAATAAACAGACCAAATGCCGCTCCGCCGATATCCATGAATAATTTTGCAAGATATGTAGTACTTCCAAGAGCCGAACTTCCCGCAGCATCCGCTGCTCCCTGTACTCCGGCAAGCTTATCAAATAAAAATGCCAATGCTATTAATATACCTCCGCTCACTACGAACGGCAGCATAAATGATACTCCTGTCATCAAGTGTTTATAAATTCCTGTTTTCTCTTTAGAAGCACTTTTTCCGCCTGAACCCGTTTCACCTGAACCTGTAAATACAGGCACATCTCCTGAAACAGCTCTTTGGATAAGACCTTTTGCATCACGTATAGCTTCTTTCGTTCCTGTCTGTATTACCTTTTTACCGCTGAATCTGTCTGTTTCTATTCCTCTGTCTATTGCAAGTATTACACCTTTTGCTTTTTTTATATCTTCTTCGGTAAGCTTATGTTTTACTCCGTCAGTTCCGTTAGTTTCCACTTTTATCGGCACACCCAGTTCGGCTGCTGCTTTTTTTAATGCTTCTTCTGCCATATATGTATGTGCTATCCCTGTAGGACATGCTGTTGCCGCTATTATAAAGTTATCGCTGCTGTTATCTGCTTCTGCATTTTCTTCCAGCTTTGCACTTTCTTTTTTATTTATCAGATTAAGTATCTCTTCCTTAGTTCCCAGCTCAAGTATATTTGTTCTGAAATCTGTATCCAAAAGCATCTGAGTCAGTCTTGCCAGAGTTTCTATATGTGCATTATTGGCATCCTCAGGTGCTGCTATCATAAAAAATATAGTTGATGGTTCTCCGTCCAATGATTCATAATCTATCCCTTTTTTGCTTCTTCCGAATGCAAGCGCAGGTTTTTTCACATATTTTGTTTTGGCATGAGGAATTGCTATTCCTTCTTCCAAAGCTGTAGAACTTAGTGCTTCTCTGTTTTTTATCTCGCCGATAAATCCTTCAAGGTCGTCTATAATTCCCGTACTGAGAAATGTTTTGGCAAGTTCGTTGATTACTTCATCTTTTGTTGCCGACTGTAAATCCAGACTCATTCTCTCTTTAATCAGCAGTTCAGTAATTTTCATCTTATACACCTTCCTTTTTTAGAGTAATTTCATTATAAAGTCTATATATTAAATCTTTTTCTCCCAAACCATATGAATAAGCAGTAGCAGATCCCGAAGCTGCAGCAAGCCTGAAAGAATCTTCAGGTGATCTGCCTGTTTCTATTCCGGCTATAAATCCTGCTACCATGGAATCTCCGGCTCCTACGGAATTTATAAGCTCACCTTTGGGAGTCCCGGCAAGATAAGCACCTTCTTTATTTACCAGCAAAGCTCCCTTACCGCCCATTGAAACTATGACATTTTTTACATTTCTTTCCAGAAAATAAGCACATTTTTCTATTATGCCGGCTGTAGTGTTTAGCCTTATTTCAAACATTTCTTCCAATTCGGCTATATTAGGCTTTATCAGAAAATTTCCGTTTAGATTTTCCTTCAAAAAGTTTCCTCTTGTATCCAGAACTGTCTTTGTATCTTCCGGAAGCATTTCTGCAAGTTTCTTATATATATTTCTTTCAATACTTCCCGGAATACTTCCTGAAAGTATGAGAATATCATCCTTCTGTAATTTTGATATTTTTTCAATAAGTTTTTCTTCTGCTTCTTTTGTTATTTTCGGCGACAGACCCGCTATTTCAGTTTCTTTGGAATTATTATTTATTTTTACATTTATTCTTGTTATACCGTCCAGTTCCACAAAATCCGACTCTATCCCCTCATCATAAAGATTTTTTTTTATAAAGTCTCCGGTAAAGCCTGCTGTATAACCCAGAGCCTTTGATTTTATCCCCAGATTGGCAAGAAGCTTCGATACATTAATTCCCTTTCCTCCTGCTCTGATGTTAACCACTTTTGATAAATTCAGGTCTCCCTCCTGAAAACTGTCCATGTATATATCATAATCCAGTGCAGGATTAAGAGTCAGTGTATATATCATTATTTTTCCTCCTTTAACATGTATTTATTATATCTGCTGTCCGTAAAATCATTTGTTATGAGTATACAGTTTTCTACATTACCGAATTTTACACTGGATGACATGCCGAATTTTTCTTTATCCGCTAAGATATATGTTGTATCTGATATTTCCAGTATTTTTTCTTTTAGAACAGCTTCTTTTATATCCGGTGTCATAAGACCTTTGTCAATATCCACCCCGTTTACCCCCAGAAAACTTATATCAAATCTGTATTTTTCTACGTTTTTCAATGCTTCTATTCCGACCACAGCTTTAGTAGTGGGCTTTACCTCACCGCCGATTATAATCGTCTTGATTTTACACTGTATCAATTTATCAAGATGCATTAATCCGTTAGTAACAACTGTTATGTTTTTATTTTTCAGGTACTCTATCATATAATACGTAGTCGAACCGGCATCAAGAAATATAAAATCTCCCTTTTTTACAAGCTTTGCTGCCCTTTTAGCAATTTTTTTCTTTGCCTCGATATTTTCCTCAAACTTTATATTTATTTCCGGCTCAAAATTAATCTTTCTTTTGGCAATTATCCCTCCGCTGACTTTACTCAGAAGGTCTCTGCCTTCGAGCTTATTTATATCCCTTCTTATTGTCGCTATGGAAACATTCATAAATCCCTCGATTTCCTCATATGATAATCTACCTTTTTCCTCTAATTTTTTTAGAATTATCTCATGTCTTTCTACTTCAAACATTTTTATCACCACTTTAACTATACCACATATTTTTTTAAAGTCAATCATTTTTTTTCAAAAAAAATCATTTTCAATCATAAAAAATTATTTTTAATCACGATTAACAACTGCCAAATAAAAAATCCCTGATCATTGATAATCTCAATTTTCAGGTAATCATCTTATTTTATATTTCCTTTACTGCTTTATTTGTTTCAAAACTGTTTCAAAAAAATTTCTAAATCCTTCCTCATGTCCGAATGAATCTTTTTCCTTTTCCATTTCCACATAATATTTTCCGGATTTCATATGTATGGAAATACTGTCCAGAGGATAACCCTCTGTTTGTATCTTATGCCGAAACGGAGACAGAATAAATCTTTCTCCCGAAATGTCATCTCCGCTGTAGCTGAAAATATTTTTTTCATCCGCAATGAGACATATTGCATTACGGTATCTCGCCTTGCATCTTCCGCTGAATGTACCCGCCAGCTTTGAATAATATTCTATCATCTCATTATCATTCATGTATATTCCGTTAATTCTCCGCACATGCACACCGGGCTGAATATTCTCATCCAGTCCTTCAATAAAAAGACCTGAATCACATGAAAAAACAGGGATTTTCAAAATTTTGTAGTAAGCCAGAGCTTTTATTTCTGCATTTTTCAAAGGTTCATTTCCTGATTCATCCACATCGGGAAGAACAACACCTGTATCTGATAAACCTGTTATTTCCAGATCCAGTCCGCTCAGTATCTTTCTCATGTCCTCAAGCTTTGCTTTATTTTTTGTACCATATATGATTTCCATCTGTTCACCGCCTTATTCCCCATTATATCATAACCTGTCAAACTGTTTAAAGTAAAAATATTATTGTATCTGCTAAAATTCCAAATAAAAATAACAGTAGTCAGAATATTAATATTTTTAGAATTTTCTAAAAGAAAAAAACAGAAAAATCTATCTTTATTGATATCCTTTTCTGCTTCTTAAAACTTTATTTTTCAATATATAACATTATTATTTTAGATATTGTTACTGCTAATCTGTATACAGCAGCAAAACTTTATAAAAAAACCTCCGGTTCTCTTCTAGCCGAGAATTTTTTTTCAAAAATCTTACTTGCTAAAGCATAGCGCACACCGGAAAAGCCCCTGCTGTTCGTCGGACATGCTGCAATACATGCTGTACATCTAATACATACTTTTCTGTTTATCTTTCCGGGCTGTTCTGTAGAAATTGCATTTACAGGGCAGATTCCGGCACAGATTCCGCATTTTCTGCAGGTTTTTTCCACATATATATTCAGCGGAACCACAGCAGGCTCTTTATACGGAAAATTTCCCTTTACTTCAAAGCCTATTTCATTAATATCCGGAATAGACTCAAATTTTTCACAGCTGTCTTGTGCAAATCTTCTTACAGCCTGTTTATCTTTTATATCAGGTCTCAGATACCCTACTCTCGGAAAAATCGAATGCTGGGCGATAAAAGCCCCTGCACTGACCACTATAAATCCGTTTTCTGCCAAAATAGTTTTTAATTCAAACAGTGCATCGTCATAATCTCTGTTACCATATACCACCACAGCTATTACAGGTGTATTATTTCCTTTTATTTTTGAAAGAATTTCTGTACATACGGCAGGTATCCGGCCTGTATACACAGGTATTCCCACTATTGCAAAATCTTCTTTTCCGAATGATATTTCTTCTTCGGGAGGATTATTTAACAAATCATATTCTTCTTTTTTCCGCGAAAAATATCTGGTAATTTCATTTACAATAGTTTTCGTTGTTCCTGTAGGGCTGAAATAAATTTCCTTCATATGATTATATTCCATTAATATACTCCCTCCATTTTCTATACTTTAATTCTATTGCCGAATATTTCGCCTTTTTTACCCACTTTTATTTTTATATATCAAAAAAGGAGCATAACATTAGATTATTTTTAAAGCTGTTGCTTCTGATTACACAAAAATTACAATATGGATTTTTTATTATTTTGGAACAGATTACAGAAATATTAATTTTATTAAAAGTACAAAGATAAAAAGTTTTTTCAGAATCAAAAGCTTTTACTTAAATATATATGAATAATTGCCATTATTCTATACATTATCACAGGTTCTAAAAATTCTTCAATCTATTATACCCCGAATAATTCATTCTGTCGATAGCCGTCCCACAATATTTCCGAAATATTTTTCCTGACAACACTGACTAAAGACTTAAAATTCAAGATATATATCATTTTAAAATATTAAAAAAACTATTTTAATAAATTATTGAAGTCTGATTTTCACACCGCTTCCGAATACATCCCAGATAATTGCTTCATCTCCGTACTCTGTCGGTATTTTAAATATAATTTTACTTTCTTTAGTTTCTTCCGGCTTTATCTGCTCGGAAAATGACCCGTACCCCGGCTCATCTATTTTTGCACTATCTATTTCCAGCATATATTCCGCTTCCCCCAGAAGTATTTTTCCCGAATTCGGCAGATTTTCACTTCCGCTGTTTTTATTTTTGACTTTTACATCTATAACAAAATATTCGGCTCCTTCTTCTTTATTTAATAATATTTCCGAATCATTTTTCAGAGAATCGGCGAGATTTGTTTTTATAATAGTAATTTCAAAATGATCAGCTAAAAACGGCTTGCTAAACCTTACCGACCTTACTTTTTTTTCACCTGCCTCATAAGTTTTTACCTCTCTGTAATTCTTCACAAAAAGTCTGCAGCCTATACATCCTGCAGCTAAAATCACAAGAAAAATAACTGTTGCAGCTAAGATGCTTTTTCTTTTCATTTTTGCTCACATCCTTATATTAAATTAAACACTCAATTTTCAAAAATCATACTAGTATTTTATGTAATAAAACAGCTTTCTTACAGCTGTTCTTCCAGTCCGTCAAAAAGCTCCTGTAATGAAATACAGGCATCTTCCACTTTTTCACTATCCTGCTTAGATAAAAAGCGGCTTCCTCCGGAAAGAAAATCCGTTAAATAAATACAGCTTAAGAATAATCGTTTCGGAATACAGTCCTGTTTTTTCAAGATTACTGTAAATCTCGTTATATAATATATCATCAAATGTATTTTCATTTCTCAATTTTGCCAGAAAATTCATTACTTTATTTTCAAAATCATTGAAATTCTCCATTTTCCAAACCATCTTCCAAAGTAAAACCCGTTTTTTTATATAAAACATTGTATCATGAACTCTGTGAAAACTCTAATATTATTAATTTAACACTATTTTAGTGAAAATTGATTATTTCTTTTTCAGTTTTTTTGTAATACACATTTTATGTTAGAACATAATGTAATCTTATTTTTCCATAATATCAAAAAAAGCCGCTCTTAACTAAGAGCAGCCCGGATTTTTATCCTTTTATTTTATTAACAATTTTTTCTACTGTAAATCCATATTCCTCTATTACTTTTCCTGCCGGGGCAGAGGCTCCGAATGTATCTATTCCTATTGCCTGTCCATCCATCCCCACATATTTATGCCAACCAAATGTCGAACCCATCTCTAATGATACTCTCTTTCTTACTGCTTTGGGAAGGATACTTTCCTTATACTCTCTGCTCTGGCTTTCAAACAGCTCCATACTCGGCATACTTACTACCCTTACTGATTCTCCCGATTTTTCCAGTTCCTTGGCCACTTCCACTGCCAATGATACTTCTGACCCTGTTGCTATTAGTATTCTTCCAAAATCTTTATCCGTCTCGTAAGATACATATGCTCCCTTTGATACTTCTTCCATTGATGAGCCTTCTGTTACATTCAGATT
>JAITVW010000313.1 GCA_031285605.1 Fusobacteriales bacterium
TTCAAGGAATAAACGACATACCTCTACCTAATTAATTTAATTATACAATATTTGTATACATACAGCTAATAAAGGATTATAGGTTGCCTTATTAACCTAAATACATTATACAAGGAATAAAATATGAATAAAAAATCTTATTACGGTAATTTTGGCGGACAGTTTGTTCCCGAAACCATTATGAATGCACTGATTGTTCTGGAAAGTGAATATGAAAAAACCATTGATGATAAAAAATTCAGAGAGGAGTTTCAAAACCTGCTGAAAGATTTTGTAGGAAGAGAAACTCCATTATACCACGCAAAAAATCTGAGTGAATATTACGGACACAGTATATTCTTAAAAAGAGAAGATCTGAACCACACAGGAGCCCATAAAATAAACAATGCACTTGGTCAGGCCCTTCTTGCAAAGAGAATGGGGAAAAAGAAAGTAATTGCTGAAACAGGCGCAGGGCAGCATGGAGTTGCCGCAGCTACTGCAGCTGCTCTTCTGGGTATGGAATGTGATGTATATATGGGAGCTGTGGACATAGAAAGACAAAAGCTGAATGTTTTTCGTATGGAACTCCTTGGAGCCAGAGTTATTTCAGTGGAGGAAGGGCTCAAAACCCTGAAAGAGGCCACTACTGCCGCTATTCAGGCATGGGTCAATGAAGTAGAGGATGTATTTTATATTATAGGTTCCGTAGTAGGACCATATCCATATCCAAAAATGGTAAAAGATTTTCAGTCTGTTATCGGCGACGAGACAAAAAAACAAATGGAGAAGTATGGAAATACTGACTGCATTATTGCCTGTGTAGGCGGCGGCAGCAATGCCATGGGAATTTTTTCCGCTTTTCTTGATGATAAAAATACAGCATTGTATGGTATCGAAGCCGGAGGAAAAGGCATTGATACAGAAGAACATGCCGCTACCCTCACTATGGGAAGCCCGGGAATACTCCACGGAATGAAAACTTATGTTCTTCAGGATAAATACGGGCGAATAAATCCTGTTCATTCTATATCAGCAGGACTTGATTATCCCGGAGTAGGTCCCGAGCACTCTTATCTTTTTGATACAAAAAGAGTCACATATGCTGCGATTACCGATGATGAAGCTATAGAAGCACTTCTGCTGCTTACACAAAAAGAAGGAATAATTCCCGCTGTAGAAAGTGCACATGCAGTGGCCTATCTGAAAAAACTGTGCCCTTTGTTAAAAGAAAAGAAAAACATCGTTGTGAATATTTCAGGACGAGGTGACAAAGATATGCATACAGTATTTTCAATAATAAAAGGAGGAGAAATTCATGAATAAACTGGAAAATATTTTTAAAGGCAAGAAAAATGTTAATATCGGATATATAGTAGGCGGTTTTCCAAATATAGATTATACCAGAAAGTTTCTTCTCAATCTGAAAAAATCACCTATAGATATTCTGGAAATAGGCATACCCTATTCCGATCCCACAGCTGACGGAAAAGTAATTTCAGAAGCTTCTTTTAAAGCCTCACAGAATGACATTACCACTGATACTGTTTTTGACCTTTTAATTTCTGAAAAGAGAAATATACATACTCCACTTGTATTTTTGGTTTATTATAATCTTATTTTTGCTTATGGAATTGAGCATTTTATAAAAAAATCCGCAGAAGCAGGCATAACAGGGCTTATAATTCCTGATCTGCCGTATGAAGAGGCACAGGAACTTATTGAAAAGCTTAATAAAAATAACATTGCCTTTATTCCTCTTATAAGCGTTACTTCACAAAATCGGATTCCAAAGCTGGTTTCACAGGGAAGCGGTTTTATATATGCTGTTGCATCACTTGGTGTTACCGGAACAAAACAGGTTTCTCCGGACAGGCTTACTGATTTTATACATGAGATAAAGGAATATACTGATCTTCCTGTTGCTGTAGGCTTTGGAATAAAAAACAGGAAAGATATAAAAAAGCTGCGTAACTCCGCAGACGGTCTGATAGTGGGAACTTCTATAGTCCTACTGACAGAAAGTTATACTCCCAATGAGATAATTCCCAAGCTGGAGGAATTATTCGCCGTATAGATTTTCCGGCTGAAATTCAGACAGCTTGCTGTATTCAGCCTTTTAAAAGATAATCTTACACAAAGCAGAAGAAACTTTTATTTAAATAATAATTCTAATAAAACGGCATACTGCTTATGCGGAACAGCAGAAAAAATAAAGACAGCAGACAGGAAAATTAATTGACAACCATAATAAATAAAAATATAAAGATGCAGAAAAATAATATCACTGCATCTTTTTTTATTCAGCCAGACCGACTTTATTTTCTCCCGGATAAAAAAATTATTTATACCGTAATAAACAAATTCATTGTTTTGGATATAAAATTTTTAAAAACTTTTTCTTTTGTAACTACGCCTAAAAAATGTTATAATCAGGGATATTTTATCATATACGGTATCTTTATTACTGATAATTTTACAGCTGATAAAAACGGAATTGCCATTCTGTAAAAAATATAAAATTTCAACAGTAAATATGCCGATCTAAGAAGGAGTTTCAAAATGTCATATAAAAAAATCAACAGTCATATTATTTCTGAATTTTTATCTTTTCTTGATGAAAAGCAGGTTATTGCTTCAGAAAGCGAAAAGCTGACATACGCACAGGATAAAACAGAAGACTTTGTATATATGCCGGAATTAGTTTTGGTTCCCGGCAATACAGAAGATATATCTAAAATATTAAAAATATGTAATA
>JAITVW010000112.1 GCA_031285605.1 Fusobacteriales bacterium
TATTCCGGATTATCTGCTGAGGCTTCATCAAGATATCCGTCATATGAAATCATGTTTTTAATCCGGATTACCTTAAATATTTTATAGTCAAATGAATCTTCCGAAATATATCGCAAGTATTTTTATCCGGTAACCGTAATGTGTAAGATTATTTCCGGTAACTTTTTCATAATAAGTTTCTGACAGTAGTTTATCAGTTTTAGAACAAATTTCATAGTTATTTTTTATATTTTCCAATGCTGTTCACAAGCAGCTGAAACAGCAGCTCCCACTATTCCGATAGCAATATAAAGTGCACCGGAATCCGAAAGCTTTAGAATAAAACCATAAATAACCCCGTCCATATCCGTCTTTACAGTAAGAAGTTCCGCCAGAATAATCACAGTAAATATTTTTTTTCCGGTTTTTTAGTTTCTTCATCCGGCTTACCTCTCTGAACTAAAGATTTTATCTATCCCAATGCCACATCCAGTATCATCATTATAGTAAAACCAAGCATTGCTCCCACTGTAGCCGAATCTGTCTTTTCATCCCTCTGTGCTTCCGGGATAAGCTCCTCTATACATACAAATATCATCGCACCTGCTGCAAATGCCAGTGCAAAAGGCAGAAGTGCAGTCATTTTTATTACAAACAAGGCTCCTATGACACCTGCTATAGGTTCAACTATTCCTGACATCTGTCCGTAAAAGAAACTTTTTCTTCTGGACATCCCTTCACGTCTAAGGGGAATCGACACTGCCGCACCTTCGGGAAAATTCTGTATTCCTATTCCCAATGCAAGAGTCACCGCCCCAAGATAACTGCCGTCTGCTCCGTTCAGGGCTGCCGCACCGAATGCCACTCCTACTGCAAGTCCTTCAGGTATATTATGAAGAGTTATAGCCAAAATAAGAAGTATACTTCTCTGCCAGCTTGTTTTTATCCCTTCTGCTTTTTTTGTATCCAGTCCCATATGGAGATGCGGAAGAATTTTGTCTACTATAAGCAGGAACAAACCTCCCGCGAGAAATCCTCCGGCTACAGGTACCCATGCTATATCCCCGTTTTCTTCCGCTATTTCCAAAGCAGGAGCCAGCAGTGACCAAAAACTCGCAGCTATCATCACTCCTGCTGCGAAGCCCAGCATCGCATTCAGTATACCTTTTTTTATATCCTTAAAAAATATTACCATGACCGATCCCAGCGCAGTAAGAAACCATGTAAATAATGTCGCAAGTAAAGCCTGAAGTACAGGATTTACCGTTTTAATACTTTCTAACATATTTCCTCCTTGTATAATATGTATGTAGTTAAAATAGCTAATTAACTACTTAAAATTTTTATTGTTTTATGTAATAGTTATTTTAATGGCAGAGTAGTTGCTTTTTACTCCATGCAGTTTTCATTTATATTTAAAGTATATTTCTTTTTTTATAAAATCACCATCTGGATTGAAATAATAATTTTCACTTCCTATAGAAGATTTATATTCTTTTACTTCTTCACCATAGATATTACTTTTTATTAATAAAGGATTTGAAACTATTATTTCTTTTAGATTCCCTTTTTTATCAAAAATATAATCAACTATGCTAATTATTTGATTATCGTCTACTCTTATCCTATATTTTTCTAACTTATTATTTTTAAACCAAAATGTTGATCCTTTTTCATATGTTATCTTTTCTGTATTATTATACGTTATTCCTGAATTTTCATCAAGTCCTTTTATTATTGTTATCACTCCTTTATTCCGGTCTGATGGAACAGTTCGCTGTAACTGTACAATTATAGATTTATATGAACGTTGTGTAATGTCTACTTTGAATTGAAAGAATATAACGTCGCAATTGGTAAGATACATTGAAAACAGCTTTGGAACGTCGTAAACCAGAAAAAGGACTGATTATTAATAGTGATTGGAGAAGTCAGTATACTTCCAAAGAATTTAGAGAATATTGTAGAAAAAATCATATTCAGCAAAGTATGAGCCGAACAGGCTGTCCCTATGATAATGCAGTAATGGAGTTATAATACAATAAAAAGTGAATTCTTTAATATATATTCTTTTGATTCAGAACAAGAACCGGATAAGAGAACTTATGAATTCATTTATGTAAAATATAATCACATAAGACCGCATACATTTAATAACGGAATTCCATCTTATACTGCCAGGTATCATTCATAAAACTATCAACAACTGTTACAATTTTCCTTGAACACAACATTTTTATCCACTTTTATATCTGCGTAACCTGTTCCTGCCAATAAATTCATTAACAGCCAAACCTTCAATACTTCTCTTCCTTTCATTATTTCCTCCCGTAAATTAAAAAAGCAACCAATAAATGAGATATTTTAGTAATTGTAATTAGTTTCTCTAATTTGTTACCATAATATTTCTTTACCCGTTACTTTTAATATTTTTATTTACTCCAAATATTTTTCAGTTTCAATCCAAATAACTATTTAGAGACTTATACACTTAATTATATGCTGTTGTCAAGATAATTTTAGTCTGTTTTATTACATTATCCTTATATGAATTTTATATAAAGCCTCTTATTTTCTTAGATTTATGCCTTCACTTAATACAGCAGATTTTTTAGATAGTTATTTTATTTACCTACGCAAAAATTACTGAATACATGATCTAATATATCTTCAGAACTTATTTCCCCTGTAATTTCCGATAAAGAATCAAGTGCTTCCTTAAGATCCACTGATATCAAGTCCATAGGCATTTCAGAATCAATTGTTTCAAATATATTTTTCACTGCCTCTTTTGTTTTTTCCAATGCAGATTTATGTCTTATATTGGTGATTACAAGCTTTTCTGAAGAATCCTCCACATCTTCTTCAAGAATATAATTATATATTCTTTCTTCCATTTCTTCTATTCCTGTTTCTTCCTTTGCAGAAATTTCCAGTATTTCACCATCGAAGAAATCAATATTTTCTCTTGTTATTTTTCTTGAAAGATCAATTTTATTCAGAAGTATTATTGCTTTTTTATTATTTTCCCTTATGAGCTCTATTATCTGATAGTCATCCTTTTCAAGCTCTCTTGAAGCATCAAGGACAAAGAGAATAAGATCACTTTTTTCAATAATTTCCTTGGATTTTTCTACACCTATATTTTCCACCAGATCTTCTGTTTCTCTTATTCCTGCTGTATCCGCCAGTACAAGAGGTATTCCTTTTACATTAATCACTTCTTCTATTATATCTCTTGTTGTTCCCGGAATATGGGTTACTATTGCTCTTTCTTCTTTTAAAAGTGAATTCAGAAGAGTTGATTTCCCTACATTCGGTTTTCCAATAATGGCTGTCTTTATTCCTTCTTTTATCTTTTTTCCCTTATCATAGGAATTTATTAATTTATTTATTTCCATATGGACATTTTCAAGATTATCCCTTAAATGTGCAGGAAGCGGTTCATCAATTCCTTCCTCCGGATAATCAAGCACAACATTTACATGAGCGGTCACATCCAAAAGAAGCTTTTTCAGATTCTGTATTTTGTCTCTAAGGTCACCTCTCAGTTGTTCGAGCGACAAAGATATACTTTTCTCTGTTTTTCCCTGTATTATATCCATTACTGCCTCTGCCTGAGAAAGATCTATTCTTCCGTTCATAAATGCTCTTTTGGTAAATTCTCCCTTTTCAGCATGCCTTGCACCTTTTTTCAGAACAAGTTCCAGTATTTTTTGTGTTACAAGATAACCGCCGTGGCAGTTTATCTCCACTATATCTTCACATGTATAGGTTTTCGGTCCTTTCATCCTTACCGCCATTACTTCATCAAGCATGTAAACTCCGTCATATATAAATCCATAATTAAATTTATAAAAACCCAAATCTTTATTTGGGTTTTTTGCTTTAAATATTTTATTTAATATTTCAAAAGAGCCGTCACCTGAAATTCTTATAATTCCTATACCGCCCTCACCTTTCGGAGTCGATATAGCAGCTATTGTTTCAAACATATTCTACCTCTTCTTTTTTATAACCAAACATCTCTTTGGCTCTTCACCCACGCTTTGAGTTTCCAGCTCTTTCATGAAAGAAATTTCCTCATGAATTATCTTTCTTTCTCTTGCCGACATAGGATTAAGCTTAATCGAATTTCCCGTTTCCAGTACTTTTTCTCCTTTTTTACGTGCCAAAGCTCTTAATGATTCTTCTCTTTTATTCTTATAACCGTTTGAATCTATTACTACTTTTACATTTTTTGCCATTGTTCCTATCAAATACTCAAGACTGTTTAATGTAGTTCCTTTTTCACCTATAAGATACCTTATGTCTTTTCCTTCAAGATTTACTATGTATCTTCCGTTTCTGTTCTGTATATTTTTTATGTTTACGTTTAGTTTGGAAACTGCTATAAATTCCTTGATTACAGCTCTAAGCTGATTTTCAATACTGCCTTCATTTTCTTTTCTTTCAAAGCTTTCCGGCTTTTCTGTTTTTTCTCTTGATTCTCTGGGCTTTTTTATTTCTTTCGGAACTCTTTCCTGTGTTCTTTTTTCTTTTTCTCTTGGTTTTTCCTGTACTTTTTCTTTCACAGATTCTTTTTTTTCTGCTTTTTTTATTTCATTAATTTCTTGTTTTTTCTTTTTATCTACTACTCGTATTTCATATTCACCTTCGATATTAAGGAATAAAAATTTTTTAGGTTTTTTTTGCACCATAATTTCAAAAGTTTCATTTTCCTTTAAATGAAGGATGTTTTTAGCCATTTGTTCTACTTCTTTTTCACTTTTGGCTCGTAATTTTATTACCTCATCCATTAATTTCTTCCTTTCATAATGAAAAACTGTTGGATAACTGCTAATAAACTTGAAGTAAACCAGTATAACGAAACCCCTGACGGCATATTATATGTCATTACCAGAATCACAAGCGGTAATGTATAAAGCATTGTCTTCATTTGAGGATTACTGTCCTGTGTTCCTGTACTCATCATTTTTTGTTGGAAAAAAGTAACAACTGTATTTAGTAACGGAAATATATTAATTGCTGAAAACATACCTGTAAATGGTAACTTTACCAAAGCATCGGGCTGTTTTAGGTTAAACCATAAAAAAGTGGCATCATTAGGTATTGAATTTGCATCATTCAGTACACGAAACAATGTAATGAAAATACACATTTGTACAAATAAAGGCAAACACCCTGCCATAGGATTTACCTGATTTTTCTTATATATTTCCTGCATTTTTATCTGCATTTCCTGAGGGTTATCTTTATATTTTTCTCTTAATTTATCTACTTCAGGCTGGATATCCCGCATTTTTTTCATTGATTTTTCTTGTTTTATAGTCAATGGCAGAATTATAACTCTTATTAAAACTGTTAGTAGAATTATTCCTATTCCATAATTTCCGGTAAATTCTGATAATTTTTTTAATGTTGTTAAAAATACTCCCTCTAATGGACCTATTCTCATATTTTCCTCCAAAAACTTATTTTAATGGATCATATCCTCCTTTGTGAAAAGGATGGCATTTTAGAATTCTTATCAGTCCTAAATATAGTCCTTTTAATGCTCCATATTTATCTACTGCCTGTTTAGTATATTCCGAACATGTAGGATAAAACCTGCACCTTCTTCCCAAAAAGGGGGAAATTGCTTTCTGATAAAATTTTATGAGGAAAACTAATATTTTTCTCATTTTATAATTCCTTTCAAAATATCTTTTTCCACGGCATCATATTTTAGGGAATCTATATTATCTTTTAAAACAGCTTTTCCTATAATAATATAATCATAATTTTCTTTAATTTTATTATAGTTTAATCTGACAACTTCACGGAACAGTCTTTTTATTCTGTTACGTTTAACTGCATTTCCGGTTTTTTTACTAGCTACGAACCCAAACCTTTTTTCATTCAAATTATTGTTTAGGAAAATTATTATTACATATTTAGTATGTTTTTTTTGTCCTTTTTGGTAGACTTTTGAGAATTCCTTTTCTTTTTTTAAAGTTATCATAAAGTTTATATCCTTATATTCCTTCTTTCTTTAAAGAGTTTTAAAAACCCGGTGCTTATTTATGAATCACCGGGTTAAGCACATAATTGTTTTCTACCTTTTGTTCTTCTTCTTTTAAGGACTGATCTTCCGCTTTTTGTTTTCATTCTTGCTTTAAAACCATGATCCTTTTTTCTTTTTCTCTTATTTGGCTGAAATGTTTTTTTGCTCATTTTACAGACTCCTTCCTAAAGTTATAATAAATTATACTATATAAAAATTTATTTCACAAATTGTTATAGTTAATTACGATATATCATAATAAAAAAAAAGAAAAAAGTCAAGTTTTTTATTGGAATTTAGTACAAAAGACTTGTTTTCACTGAAATTAAATTTTTCTTTTTAAATTTTAAATAATCTCATTTTTGCTTTTATATTTGTTACCGTATATAACGAATTATTTTTTTCTGTTTATATTTCTGATTTTTTTGTTTTTTTTACATGCTTTTTTACATTGGATTTTTTTCCACAGTGCATATTATTAATAAAATAAAAAACATTTCTATTATTATTATTATTATGTCGTGTGGATTTGTTGAAATAAAGATTTTTTAAGGGGTCAGAGATACTTTTTCAGCGTGGTGGAAATGTGGAATTTTTGGGAAAGCGAAATTATCAAATTTTTTTCCACATCAAAATAAGAAAAAAATTTTGTATGTGGGAAAAGTTTTTTTTATCAGTAATTTGAACTATCAAATGCATTGTGGAAAACTACGTGAAAATGTGGAAAATTCATTTTTGATTATAAATATTATATGTTTTTTGTGGAAAACTCTGTTGAAAAGTGAATATCTGCGACCCTTGCGCAATTTTTTTTTTTGTGATATAGTTCAAATACTTAGAAATTATTTGTATCTTAGAAGGAGTGCATTACAAATGGTTGATCCAATAGTTTTATGGGAGAAAATTATAAAAATTTTGAAATACCAGATTGATGAAGTGGAGTTTAATACATATATAAAACCTTTGAATGTACATGAGTATAAGGATAATATCCTTTATGTATGGGT
>JAITVW010000127.1 GCA_031285605.1 Fusobacteriales bacterium
CTATGTAATCTCCCTGTAAATACAGATCCTTTAATTCTTTATTTTTCTGATTTAGTATTTGTTCTATTATTTTATACGTTTTTTGATTGGAACTGCCTTTTTCTATATTCTTTACTATACTGTTATACATTCGGTCATATCTGGGGCTTACTGCAGTTTCAGCTCCTGCTGCATAAGCTGATAGTACCGAATTTACTGCCAGAAATGGTACTAATAATTTTTTATTTTTTTTCATTATTCCTCCATTTTATCTTATATTATTTGCTGCCTTATATTGTTCTATTCTAAATAATAAATCTTCTATTTCCTGAATTTCATTTACTTTTTTATCAATTTGTTTATCTACTTTAGTCAGCTCTTTTTCCAGTCTTGTTCCGCTGTTAAGGTGCTGTCTCAAATTTGTCCACTTTCCTCTTGCCCCTTCTCTTAATTCTCTCCTGTATTCATAAGCAGGTGCTGAATACAACATCGTTCCCATAATAAATAAAAATACCATTACTGTTAATTTTTTCATTTTTCCTCCCAAAATTATTATTTTTTTCTCATTCTTGCTGTTTCATCCGGAATTAATTCTTCCTCTTCTGCCTTTATTCTGTCAAGCATAGTATACCAGTATCCTCTTTTTTCGGGTAATGTCACATATATTGAACCCTGAGCTCTTCTCAAAGCTTTTTCATATGATGAATATACCCCGTCCTGATCATAATCTTTTGTTACACTTTCTTCCACAGCTTTATCTGCTTTCGCTTCATTACTGTGAAGAGGCAGTGATACTAAGACTAATAAAAAAATCAATATTATTTTTTTCATTTTTCCTCCTGTTTTCCTGATTTATTAAAACGTTTATATTTCATTGTATTTTGCATTATGCAATACTATTTTTTACTTTAATAACCTGTTGCTCTATCTGCTGTTTCTTTTCTCAGCTGCTGATATAAACGACTTGTAATAATCCACATTATTAAATCACCAAACCTCCTTTTCAAAATAATAATATTTCAATAAAATATCATTTATATCTTGTTGATTCTATAAATAAAGCCTTATCAACATTTTACTAAATTTATGTTTTAAAGTCAAATTTAAGAAAAAAAATATATCTTTATAATAATTTGTCTGACTATTATAGAAGGTTTTAAAAATATTTTTTTTAGAATTATAACCATATATTTCTTTATATATTACAGAATTTCAACAATAATATTCCACCATTTCTAATTTAATTATTTTTTTAATTTTTATTGTATAAGTATTTGTCATGCAAATTTTTATAATTCATATTCTAAATTTATTTTGACAGCTCTTATTTTATGTTTTTTGTTTCCGGTTTTCTGTAAAAATATGATAAAATACCTGTATCACAATGATAATTTATTTGTAAAGAAAAGGAGGAACAATGGCTAATATAAAGGATATCGCCAGACTTGCCGGTGTATCAGCTTCCACAGTCTCCAGAGTAATAAACCAAAGAGGTTATGTTAATGAAAAAACCAAAATAACTATAGAAAAAATTATGAAACAGCTGGATTATGTCCCTAACAGAAATGCCGTTTCGTTAAAAACAGGACGCACCGGCTTTCTTGGAATTGTTGCTCCTTATTTCAATGATTCCATGAATCTTCTGCTCAGTCATTTTACAATGGCAGCACAAAAGGAAGGGTATAATATAAGTCTGTTTATGACACTTAATGATAAAAATAAAGAGATTCAGGCATTTGAAATGCTTAGGAGAAAACAGATTGATGCAGTACTGCTGCTTATCCGTCTGAACGAATGGTCTGTCCTTGAACAATATGCCAAATACGGTCCTGTTGTCACATGGCAGAGACTGGACTCGGATATTATCCACTCCGTTTATATGAATCAATATGACGGATATACGCTTGCTCTCGAACATCTCTATAAAAAAGGAAGAAAAAAAATAGTAAATCTCTACGGCAATCCGGAAAGTCTGAACACCCGCAGCAGAATGAAGGCATATGAAGACTTCCGTAAAAAATATAATATACATTATAACGAGAATTTTCATGGCATTGCCTCTGTAAAAGACGGTGAAAATATGGCACAGTGGTGGCTTAATCAAAAAGAAAAGCCTGATGCATTTGCTACGCTTTCAGATTCAGTGGCAGCAGGATTATTTACCAAGGCTCAGGAATACGGACTGGATATTCCGCATGATTTTTCAGTAATAGGCTTTGATGATATTGAAATTTCCCGTCTTCTGAAACTTACTACCATACATTACCCCATAGACTTACAGGCTAAAAATGCCTTTATTATAATAAATAATATATTAAACAATAAAAATACACCTTCTTTTCCCCTGAGCTTTCACCTTGTGGAAAGAAAAAGCACCTAATAAAGGTCGGCAGAATTCATCACGGTAAACACCTTCATGGCGGAGAATTCAGCTTTATGTTTCTTGATATCTCATATTCAGAAAATAACAGAAACAGAAAAACTGCCTTATTTTTTGAACTTTTAGTTAAAAAAATCAGGCACTTTATTTTATTACTGGTATAATTATTTCAATTACTATTATTGTATCCCAAAAAAAATAAAATTTCCGTTATTTAAAACAGCAGATAAAAATTATACAAGTTTTTTTATAATTTCATACATTTTTTTTACATCTTCTATTCTTGTAAGACCTGTTTCCTTATCTATTATTGATCCGTATATATGCGGCATTATTCTTGGAATACTGCTGTCAAGACATATCTTCATTATTTCTTCAAAGTTTTCCATATCTATGCCGCCTGTCGGCTCTATCAATTCAAGCCCTGCTCTTTCACTGGCTTTTACCACTTCCTTAAGCTCAGCTGCACCTTTTAATCCTTCCATGGGAAAAAATTTTACAGAATGAGCTCTCATGTCTTTCAGCATAGCAACCGCCGTATCTATGTCCACTATCGCGTCTACTGCTTTACTGCTCAGCTCTCCGGTATTTATTTTTACTTTCCCCGGCTGTCCTGTAGGACTCATTAGCACATTTATATAAGTTTTGCTGAATTGGTTTGCTTTGAGAGCTCCTGCCGCATATCCTGCTCCTGTAAATACCTGATTCACATGTCCGGGATCTGTCTGCGCAGCTATTAATGCCGCTTTTTCAAACTGGCTCGGATCTCCTGCTCCCAGTCCCACTGAAACTGCTCCTAATTTCCCGAGATACTCCTGTACCTCCTTTACGCCCTCATCTACAGTATTATATTTTTTTGACAAAAGACCTACTACAACATGCCCTTCCGCTGCTTC
>JAITVW010000198.1 GCA_031285605.1 Fusobacteriales bacterium
AAAGCAGATAAGGGAGAATACTGCTGTAGAGCTGGAAGTTTTTGTATCAGGCGCTTTATGTATTGCTTATTCCGGAAATTGCTATATAAGCAGTTTTATAGGAGGAAGAAGCGGTAACAGAGGTCTTTGCGCCTACACATGCAGGAAAAAATTTCAGGATGAAAATAAGGAAAGCAGGTATTTTCTTAGTCCTAATGATCAGTTCCTTGAAGAAGAGGTAAAAAAACTTAGAGAAATAGGAATAGATGCGGTAAAAGTAGAAGGAAGAAAGAAAACAGAGCAATATGTCTATGAGACTGTAAGTTATTATAAGGATATTCTTAATAATAAAGAGAGAAAAAGCCAGTCTTATAAGCTTTTTAACAGGGGATACTCCAAAGGATACTTTCACGGGGATGATAAGCTTATGAATTTTGATTATTCTGCCAATTTTGGATATAAGGCCGGAACAGTAAGTGCAGCCGGAAAAATTTTTCTGGATGATGATATTAGTCTTGGCGACGGTATACAGTTTGTTGGTGATAATTATGAGAAACTCGGGGGAGTTTATGTAAATAAGATTCTTGTAAACAATATAAAAAAAGAGAAAGCATATAAGGGAGATACTGTGTATCTGGGAAGAATTCCGGAAAAAACAAAATATATTTACAAGAATTATTCAAAAGAATTACATGACAATATAAACCATGAAATGAAAACAAAGGAAAGAAAACTTAAAATAGACGGAGAATTTTCGGCAGCTCTGGGGGAAAAACCTGTATTGGTATTTGCTGCGTATAATCTAAACGGAATCAGGATAACAGCGGAATGTAAAAGAGAAGTACTGAGCGAAACAGCTAAAAAATCAATAGATGTAAAAACAATAGGTGAAAAGTTATCAGAGCTTGGAGATACTTCTTTTGAGCTTGATAATGTTAAAGTAAATTATGATAATACGGCTTTTGTTTCATTCAGCGAGTTAAAGCAGATGAAAAGAGAATGTGCTGAAAAATTACAGGAAAAATTGACAGCTTCGTATAGAAGAGAAGGAAAGGCAGTGAGTGTAAGAAATTTTGAAAATAATCATAATGATAAGCCGGTTATTTCTGCAATGGTGTCAAATAAGGAACAGGAAGCCGAGTGCAGGGCAAACGGAATAGAAAAAATATACCACAGACAGTTTGATGTGGCAAAAGAGAGTAAGCTGGATAAAACAGATCTGGATTCAAGACTGGTTTCAAATCTTTATCAAATTTTAAAATCAAATATCGATAAAAAAAGTGTAGACTGGAATCTGAATATATTTAATAATTATACTGTAGATTTGTTTAGTGAATTTGAAGGAGTGGAAACTGTCTTTCTGTCACCCGAAATGAATTTTGAGCAATTGAAGGGAATCAAAAGTAAAAAGGTAAAGAAGGGTATGGTTATTTACGGTTATCTGAAAGGGATGTACATAGAGTATACGATATTTGAAAAGAAATATAAGGAGCTGTACGGAGATCATAATGATATGTACAGGGTAGTAAAAAATGACCTGAATAATATAGAGCTCTATATGGATAAACCTATGAATCTTATACCAAAACTGGATGAAATAATGAGTCTGGGACTTGATGAATTAAGACTGGATTTTACTTTTGAAAATACTGATGAAGTATGTGAAATAATTAAAAGTCTGAATACAGGAAAGGGGAAATATAATCCTTATTGTTTTGAAAGAGGGATTTTTTAAAAACATATTGTAACTTCACGTTGATTTCATATTGATATGGAATAATAAGTATATAAAATAAATATTTCTGGAGGAGCTATGATTAAGATGAATTTTAGAAAAATATTATTATTTGCTGTTTTGTTGTTTGTATTTGTGGGATGTGACCTGAAAAAAGCCGAGGAAGCTTATGAAAAAGGTGATTATGTAACAGCTGTTAAGTATAGTGCCAAATATCTTGACGGGAAAAAAACATTTCCTAATAATAAAGAAAGCAAACAAATATTGGAAAAATTTGATACAATAATAAAATATTATGAAAAAAATATTGCAGAAGCATTTAGTGTTGACAGTAAAATAAAATATATGTCTGAATTCTGGCAGATAAGAACTCTGCTGGATAAAAAGTCTTATGATAAGCAGATATCATTTTTTACCGGGAAATATGCAGTTGACGAACTGGGGAAAAATGTAGCGGAGCAGTATTATATAAAAGGTGACAGTATAAAAGCAGTAAGAAGTGATGATTATCTGAGCAAAGCAGAGGCATATGAAGCGGGACTAACTTATTACAGCTACAGGGATATAAAACAGAAAGCGGAAGATTACAGATTCAGATATTCTGAGTTGAAGGCAGGGGAATACTATAACAGCGGTGTTTCTGACGAAAAAAACGGACGTTACAGAAGTGCTGAAGAGAATTTTCTTGCTGCGTATAATATCTATAAAAATTATGGAAGCTACAAGGATTCACAAAAGCGTTATCAGGTAAATAACGAAAAGGCAGACAGGGCAGAAGCCGAAAATCTGTATAAAAAAGCAAAATCACAGGAAGCAGCAAAAAATTACTGTGATGCAGCCGAAACTTTCGTAGAAGCGGATGATGCGTATGAGAAACACGGGAATTATAAAGACAGTAATGAATTAAGCGAAAAAAATGATAAATTATGCAGACAGGAAGCTGCGGATAAATATTATCAGGAAGCCAGAAGCAGGGAATACAGTGCAAGAACAAAACGTGAATACAGAGACACAGCTCAGATATATAACAGTGCATACAGTGCTTATCAAAAATACGGAGAATATAAAGATTCATACAGAAAATATCGCGATTTGGAAGAAAGGGGAAAAGTAAAGGTTTATATTGCGGGTGATCTGGATAATATAGTGAAAGATTCTCTGAAAAGTGACTTTATAGTATTAACCGGTTCATATTCGTCAGCAGATGTGAGAATCAGGATTGTTGTCGATGATAACGGATATAAACAGCATCCCGAACCACAGCTGAGAAGCAGAATGAGTTATGAAGTCAGCGGTTACATGAATGATGAAAAAAAATACAGTTATACAGAACGTAATGACAGTAAAGACAATCTATACAGAAAAGTAAGAAACAGGATGAAAGAGGATGTAAGATGGGAAATAGGAAAACTTATTGATTCGCTTTCAAGAATGTAAATTATATATTTTAAGAGCTGTTTAATGAAGAACAGCTTTTTTGTACAGTTATTTTAAGAAAAAAATCTGCTGTTGGAAAAATACATAAAAATTATAAAATTTAAGCCTAAAATAAATTATAATATTATCCGAAATATAGTATAATGAAAGCAGTTTTATTAAAAGGACAAAATTATGAAAGAAAAAATATTTGCTGGGATAGATCTCGCATGGACAGAAGACAATGAAACAGGAATATGTATAATAAACGGAAACGGAGAAATTATATTTTCCGGGTCAGATATATATAGTAACAATTACATAGCCGGACTGTTTCTTAATTCTGAAATGACAGTCAGAAAAGAGGTACACATTGGAATAGATGCACCGCTGGTTTTTCCCGAAAATTCCCAAGAATACAGAAATGCTGAAAAAGATCTAAAGAGGACAAAAATAAACGGGTTTCATATATCAAGTTTTCAGGTCTCTAAAGAATATATGGAAAGAGCGTATAAAGGAAGCCGCGGGGAAGATATTGCCGGGTATCTTGTAAAAAAATATAAAAAATTCAATTATACAGATAAAATATTTACACACAGTCATGAAGTAGTGGAAACATTTCCCACAGGGATAACTGCCGGTATTTTTCCGGAAATATTTCCTGCAGGGTATAAATTAAAAGGGAAAATATCAGACAGTCTGAAGGGTTATATTGCATTATATGAAAAAATAAAGATTTTTGAAGAAAAAAAAATAATAAGCGGGTTTACAGAGAATTTTGAGCTGCCGGAAAATAATTTGAAAAGAAAGGATTATAAGAAATTTGAAGATAAAATTGATGCTTTTCTTTGTGCTTTCGGACTTTTTCTGGTTTATAAAAATCTGGCTTCGGAACTTTATTTTGGTGATATAAAAAAAGGCTTGATTTTTTTACCGTTGAAACAGTAAAAAATATTATTTTATAGAAAGAGGTGTACATTCATGCAGGCTGGAAAGAGTTTAAAAAAGATAAATGCAAAGTTTTCTATGATTCAGTGTTCATTTATGATGTCGTTTAGCGCAATAATGGGATTTTCGGTAGTATTGCTTCAGGCAAGAAATTTTAAGAGTTCCGAAATAGGTATAATACTTGCAGTAGAGTGTGTGGCCTCTGTTGTTTCACAGACTTTTTTGGGAAGTTTTGCAGATAAACATAAAAAAATATCCCTGAAAAGAATTCTTCTTGTTATTATGGGTCTAAGTTTTATCATAAACATGATTCTTATGGTCATTCCTTCCGAATTCTTCATTACCATATTTATTTTTATTATGATAGGAATGACGGAATATTCAGCAACAGGACTGGTAAATTCACTGGCAATACAGTTTGTAAATATTGGTATTCCCGTAAATTTCGGTCTGGCAAGGGGGCTTGGCTCTCTGGCGTATGCAGCAGGCGGTTTTATCATAGGAAAAGTAATTACACAGTCAGGGCCTGAAAGTATACTTGTGATTCATGCTGTTTTTTTGATAGTAATGATAATATCAATATGTATTTTTGATAATCCGGACTCTGAAACAGCAGTTCAAGAAAGTGTAATTACAGAGCAGTCTGGAAATAACGACAGTGTATGGTGTATGCTTGCAGCTAATAAGAAACTTTTATATTTCCTTGTAGCTATGATATTAACATTTATAAGTCATGGAATGCTTGCTAATTTTCTTCCGCAGATAGTGGAGCATGTGGGCGGAAACAGCGGAGACTACGGGACGGCAATGTCGCTGGCGGCATTAAGCGAAATCCCTACAATGGTATGTTTCAGCTTTTTTATGAAAAAGACTGCAAGCGGAAAACTGGTAATGCTTTCCTTTCTGTTTTTCTTTGTCAAGAGTGTTTTATTTATATTTTCAAACAATATATATTTTATTTTTGCATTTCAAATGTTACAGATACTTGGTTACGGACTTTTTGTACCGGCTTCTGTATATTATGTGAATGAAATAGTAGATAAAAATGAAAAAATAAGAGGACAGTCTCTGATAACGGTAGCATCAATGGGAATTGGAGTAACAATAGGAAACCTGCTCGGCGGAGTAATTCTGGACTCAAAAGGAGTGCCGGCAATGCTGATAGTAAGTACTGTTTTCTCATTCTTAGGGTTTGTAATAGTTTTTTTGAGTATTGGGAGAAAAAATAAGAATAATATTTAATAATATAAATTTTGTAATATAAGGGGCTGTGTAAAAATGGTTTGAAAACTTTCAACAATAGAAACAGCATGAAAGAAAATTAAAGTATACGAAATCTTATAAGAGAAAAATAGAATTAGGGTATATGAAAATAGATGTTTATGAATGTAAGAATTGTCAGTACTGTAATTTAAGAGAGAAATGCACAAATTAAAGAAATTGACAGATAAATAAAAAAACAAAATAAATGTAATAAAATATTGACATTAAACAAAATAAGTGATACAATAGAGAAAGCAATATCTTGAAATAATAATATAAATATAGGGAACCTTATAATTAAATTAATATTTTTAAGATGTTGTTTTTTTTAAAATCAAGAGATGAAATGGCGGAGGAAAATTATGGGAATAAATATGAAGTTAATA
>JAITVW010000212.1 GCA_031285605.1 Fusobacteriales bacterium
AAGAGAATATTTTTTTAAAAAAATGTGACTTTGAATTACTTAATATTACAGGTATAATAAAAATACGATATCATAAAAATCAGACAAAAAAACTGGAGGGAAGATGCCTTATTTCAAATATAAAAATAAGAAAATATATTATGAAGAAAGAGGGAACGGTAGTATTCCTGCGGTATTTCTGCATGGAAACACTGCTTCATCTAAAATGTTTTCTGAAATCACAGGTTTTTACGAAAAAGATTTTAAAATATTTATGATAGACTTTTTAGGGCATGGGAAATCAGACAGAATATCAGAGATTCCCGATAATATATGGTATGATGAAGCATTACAGATAGCAGAATTTTTGAAAAATATTAATATAGGAAAAGTAAATATAATTGGTACAAGCGGGGGAGCTTTGGCAGGAATAAACTGTGCATTATTATGTCCTGAAAGAATAAACAGAGTGATCGCAGACAGTTTTGAAGGTGAGCATGCTTTGGATATTATAGCAGAAACCATAGATAAAGAAAGAGAAAACTCTAAGTCAGACAATAATATGGTGCATTTTTGGAAAGAAAATCACGGTGAGGACTGGGAAGCTGTGGTAGATATGGATACTAAAGCTATAATAAAACATTATAAAAATGTGAAGAATTTTTTTCCGGAAAAATTATCAGAATTAAAAGTTCCTGTATTACTTACCGGAAGCCTTGAAGATGAGTATGCGGAATATATTTCTTTTGAGGAAAACTATAAGAAAATGCTGGAAAAATTACCAGAGGGAAAGATACACTTATTTAAAAAAGGGGGACATCCGGCATTTATTACAGCAGGGAATGACTTTTTTCAAACGGCAAAAGAATTTTTTACAAAATAAAAAGCAGACTTTTTCAGGTCTGCTGTTTATTTTATATCTTTTTTGCAGCTAATTCATCTAAATCTAAATCCTGATCATAATCAACATTGTCAAAATCAAAACCGTTTAAATTCATAAACTCTTCTCTAACACCGGCGTAATCAGTAAGTTCTTTGAAATTCTCAGGCGTAACTTTATCCCAGAGACTTTCTACAGCACTCTGAACATCTTCTCTCATTTCCCAGTTATCAGGTCTTAGTCTTCTGTCAGAATCCAGTTCTTTATGATCTCCGTAAATCATATCTTTCAGTAATCTGTGCTTTTGTTCTACAGTACCTTCATGTATTCCTTTTTCTTTCATTATTTTATACAACAAAGCAGCATAAAGAGGAAATACAGGGATAACAGCGCTTGCTCTTGTCATAAGCGCTTTACTCAATGAAACATAAGCTTCTCCGTGATATTTTTTTCCGAGATAATCGTTTAATTCGTTTGATGTTCTTTCCAAATCTCTTTTAGCAGCTCCGATAGTACCTTCTTTATAAATACCATAAGTAACTTTTGGTCCTAAGTATGAATATGCGACAGTCTTAAAACCTTCGGCAAGAACATCAGCTTCATCAAGAGCTTCTACCCAGAGTTTCCAGTCTTCACCGCCCATTACTTTTACTGTACTTATTAATTCTTCTTCTGTAGCAACTTCCATTTTTCCGTTTTCGATATTTTCTTTTTCCAGATTTATTGTAGGACCTTCTATTTCATTAGTAGTAGATTTTAATGCTGATCTGTATGTGATTCCGGTTTTGGGATCAGTTCTGACACCGCTTGCAAGACTATATACAAGCAGGTCGATTTTCCCGCCGAATTCTTTTTTTATATATTCTGTTACATTTTCTTTTATTTCGTCTGAAAAAGCATCGCCCATGAAATTTTTAGCAGTTAATCCTTCTTTACGGGCTTCTTCGGTAAAAGCTACCGTATTCCACCAACCGGCAGTTCCCACTCTCTTGCCTTCCACACCTTTTTCAAATGCTACCCCAATAGTATCAGCGCCAGCACCAAAAGCTAAAGATATTCTGCTTGCCAGACCGTAACCCGAAGAAGAACCGATTATTAAAACTTTCTTAGGTCCGATATATTTATCTGATTTTTTTACATAGTCTATCTGTCTTTTAACGAATTCTTCACATCCTGCGGGATGGGCAGTAAGTGCAAGACTCCCCTTTAATCTTGGCTTGATAACCATTGTTAACCTCCTAAAAACTTTATACTTTATAAAGTATACAATATTAGATAAAATATTACAAGTATAAATCAAAGAAAATGCTTAAATATTTTCGGCAGTTCGGAAAATAATGCCAAGAGCGTATAAAAATGTATACAGCATAAATAAAACGTAATATAAGGCAGTAAAAATATATCAGATTTTTCGGATTATATGCAACACTAAAATACATAGTTTTATTGTAAAATAGATAAATTTATGATATAATTTTTTGATCTGAAAATAAAATAAACACATGTTTTTTAAATAGACTAACAAAGGGGTAAAAATAATGTCAGAAACGCCATTAATGAAACAATACAGAGAAATAAAAGAAAACCATCAGGATTCAATATTATTTTTCAGACTTGGGGATTTTTACGAAATGTTCTTTCAGGATGCAGTTACTGCTTCAAAAGAATTAGGTCTGACTTTAACTTCGAGAAATAAAGAAAAAGGTATGGATGTACCGCTTGCGGGAATACCATATCATTCTTCGGCTTCTTACATTACTAAGCTTGTAAACAAAGGATATAAAGTAGCTATATGCGAACAGGTGGAAGATCCCAGAACTGTTAAAGGAATAGTAAAAAGAGAAGTGGTTAAGATAGTAACCCCCGGAACTGTAGTAGACGTAGATTCACTGGATGCCGCAAGCAACAATTATCTTCTTTCGGTAAAACATCTGGATAATAAGACAGGAATAGCATATCTTGATATAACAACAGGAGAATTCAAGGTTTTGGAAATAGAAGATGACAGTGACTACTCCAAAACATTCAACGAACTTTATAAGATAGAACCCAAGGAAATACTTGCCGAGTTTAATTTTTATGAAGCACTGAAGGATAAATTTGATGATTACGGCAAAAAAATCGATTCCAAAGTTACTTTGGTAAATAAACTCCGTGACCCTGAAAATTTTTTAACGGATTATTTTAATATAGTTTCCCTTGAAAGCTTTGGGATAAGTGAAGCTAAGGCAGCTGTTCATTCGGCGGGAATGGTTTTGGATTACGCCCTTTCGATGCAGGTAGACGGCGACCTTCCGTTGGAAAAGATCGAATACATATATATTAAGAATTTTGCGGTAATTAATTCCACGACCAGAAGAAATCTGTAGCTGAGACGCTCTCAGTGGGAAGA
>JAITVW010000007.1 GCA_031285605.1 Fusobacteriales bacterium
TCACACTTCCTCCACTTCCACCTCACAGTGGATAGCTTGTGCTTCTCTAATGGTTGGTCGATATGTACCCCCATAACGGACTTGCACCGTCTAGCTAAATACCATGCCTGGCACACACATAAAAAGACCTCTTAATTATAAGGTCTTTTTCTCATATATTTAATCTTTTTATTTCTTTTAAAAGTTCTCCTTCAGAAAAAGGTTTTGATAAAAAAGCCTTTGCTCCTGCTTCTTTTCCCAATTTAACATAATTTGACAATGCTACCATGGTACTGCAAATTATAACGTTAGCGTTCGGATCAAAATTAGTAATCATTTGTGTAGCACGCAATCCATGAATTTTAGGCATATTTATATCCATTGTTACCAGTTCCGGTCTTCCTTCTTTGTATAATTCCACTGCTTCTGCACCATTTTCAGCTTCTATTACTTCAAATCCGTTTCTTTCCAATATCTCTCTGATATCAGCCCTAATATAGGGCGTATCATCAACTACCAATGCTTTTCTAGCCATTTCTACCACCTCTACAAAAATAATTCAATTAATTTTTTTGCTTCTGCATCAGAATCACAGGTATCTATTATTTCGTTGTCAGGAAGTGCTTCTTTAAGCTGATACAGCGCATTTCCCATAATATATCCTTTTCCTACCATTTTTAACATTTCATAATCATTAAAGCCATCACCAAAAGCTACTACTTCAGACATTTTAATTTTTTCTTTTTCCATTAAGATCTTTATCGCATTGCCTTTGTGAACTTCTATATCAAATACTTCCAGACACTCCGGAGTAACCATTGCTATATTTACATTACCGTCTGTCAGTAAGAATAACTCTTTTTCCAGTCTCATCAAATGTTCGTGATCCCCTACGAAAAAAAACTTTGAAACTGACATCTGTATTGCTTCTTCCACTGTTATTTTTTGCGGCAGAAAATATTTCAGATCCTTGAAAGGATCCATTGTCATTTCTTCTGTAATATACCACACATTATCAGAATACAGATTAAGAAATATCTCTTCTCCGTATTTTTTATAATCCATTTCCAAAATTTTTTTTATATACTTTTTTTCCAGATCATTTGCATATATTGTTTCCCCGTTTTCATCATTTATTCTTGCACCGTTTGATGTAATTAAAGGAACTTTTATTCCGATTGTTTCCATTATTCTTTTTGTATCAGGATAAGATCTTCCTGTTGCAATAAAGAATTTTACTCCTTTTTCCCTTATTTTGTTAATCACTTCTTTTGAAAATTCAGAAACTTCCTTTTCATTGTTTAACAAAGTACCGTCAAGGTCTGTTACTACTGCCCTGTACATTTTGAGCTCACCTCTTGTTTTTCCTTTATTTTACCATAATTTACCTGAAAAAGAAACTTTTTTAATTTGTTTGCTTCTGTTTATATTTCATTCATTAAAGTTAAATATTTCACTAAAAAACAAGTCTGTTTTTAGACCTGCCTGTTATTGTTAATTAGTGATTATACGCTGCTATACATATCACATTGCTGTTTTTCGTAAAATTTTCCCCTATAATTTTTCGAGTTATTCCAGCCTGTCTGCTTTTTACATTTTATATCTCCCTGCCAGAATTTATCCTTTGAAAACAAAAATTCATTATTATATTAATAACAAACTGAAATTATTAAATTCAATGTTATTGCACCATATTTTTTTATAACTGAAAACTCCGTAATCAAATTTCCAATCTTCTTTTCTTTGAAATGCTTTCATTTTTTTTCATTTTAGTCTATAATATGATTAATGAGGTGATTTTATATGAATGATTTTAGTGAATATTTAAACTATTCTGATGAAACTGATAAAGCTAAACAATTAAAAATTATGGATAAAATAATACTTAGTAAAGAAACAGAAGAAAAGATCAAAGCTATAAGCAAAAAAATCTCTTTTCTTATTTTTGCCGAACCTTACTGTCCTGACTGCAGAGCTTTTGTTCCCTTTATGGAGAAATTTTCAGAGCTTAATCCTTTTATCCATGTCACATATTTGTCAAGAAAGGATAACCTTAAACTCCTTGCTTCATTATCAAAAGAAGCAAGAATACCCAGCATGTTTTCTTATGTGAATGGTAAAGCTCATCTTGTTTATCTGGAACTCCCAAACTTTGTCTGGGAAAAAATAAAAAATGGAGAAGATCCAAGTGAGCTGCGGTATAATTATCGTATAGGAGTCTATAATAAAGAGGTGGAGAAAGAAATCCTTGATATCGTTTTAAAAGCAGATAAGGAAAATGACCTGCCTTAATGACAGGAAAAAAACTATTTCAACTTTTTTACCTACGGATACAGCATTGAAATATTATAATGAAAGCAGTATCAAATCTGTTATAAATGCTATTTTTTCAGCTGTTTGGGAGTGCGCGAAATTCTCTGTAAATTAAGCTTTCTATAATAAATGATTTAACACATGTACTATTTTTTACTCTGCTATAATATACCTCTTAAAATGACAGCATGTCAAGGGAACATCCTTATTCAGGATGTTTTTTTGATATTTGTCTTAATTCTATGGTAGTCTGTCTTCATACA
>JAITVW010000089.1 GCA_031285605.1 Fusobacteriales bacterium
ATTTCCTATTGTTATTTTTGTATGTTCATTTAAATAATCGATATCCTGCGGCATCTTTCCTATTGAAACAAATGAATATATATAATTATTTTCACCAATGACCGTATCCCCGTCCAAGGTTACGTGTGATTCCAAGACAGTTCCGGCACCTATGCTTACCTGAGACCCTATGATACAAAACGGTCCTATTTTTACATCATCAGCTATTATGGCTTTATCTGACACAATAGCTGTTTCATGTATATGAATACTCATATTTTCCTCCAAATAGTAATACTTTTTTAATATTATTATCTGTCATGTATTGCAAACATCAGTTCTGCTTCGCTGACAACTGTTCCGTCAACAAGACATCTTCCTTTTGCCTGTATAATTCTGCTTTTTACTTTTAACTTTTCTACTTCTATTCTAAGCTGATCACCTGGAACTACCTGTTTTCTGAATTTACATTTATCTACTGACATAAACAAAGGTATTTTCCCCGGTTCAAGCATAAGAAGCCCTACTGCCTGTGCCATAGCTTCTACCTGTAAAACTCCCGGCATTACCGGCAGACCCGGAAAATGACCGTTAAAAAATTCCTCGTTTATTGTAATATTTTTAACAGCAACCAGACTTTCCGTTCCGTTTTTTTCAATTACTCTGTCTACTAATAAAAAAGGATATCTGTGTGGTAAAATATTCATAATATCTTCTATTTTCATTACTGGTTCCATAATTTTTCCTCCTAAAATTTCTTATATTAAACTTTTCAGTTTTTCTGATAATTTTGAATTTATAAAGTGTCCTGCTTTCACAGCTATCAGGTGTCCCTTCACAGGTCTGTTCAATATGTATATATCTCCTATCAGATCAAGAATCTTATGCCTTACGAACTCGGTTTCATATCTGAGACCTTCGGGATTGATTACACCATCTTTTTTTATGACAACTGCATTCTCGAGACTTCCACCCAAAGCAAGGTTATGACTCTGCATATACTCTATTTCATAATCAAAGCAAAACGTTCTTGCAGGAGCTATCTCCTTCACATAATTTTCCTGATTCAGATCTATTTCATAATACTGTGCTTTCAGAAAAGTATGACCAAAATCTATTGTATACGATATTTTAAATCCGTCATATGGCAGGGCAATTATATATTTTCCGTCTTTTTCCTCTGAAAAATAAACAGGTTCTGTTATTACAACAGGGTCTATATCTCTTTCCAACTCTGCAAGTCCTGTTTCATTTATTTTTTCGAGAAACATAGCAGAGCTGCCGTCCATAATAGGCAGTTCATTTCCGTTTATTTCCACTAACAGATCTGTTATCCCCGTTATGTGAAATACTGACATTATATGCTCTATGGTATAAACCATTGCACCGCTGGAATTTTTTATATTTGTTCCTCTTTCCAGTTCAAAAAGATTATCAGTAGATGCTTTTATTTCGTTATCTTCCGGAAGATCGACCCTCTTGAAGGTAATTCCACTGTAATCAGTTACCGGTTTTAATTTTATCTCTATTTTTTCACCCTTATGAAGACCTGTTCCATTATAAATAATTTCATCTTTTATAGTCTTTCTTTTCATAACACTATCCTTTCAAAAATCTGTCGGCCAATGCTAAGGCTATTTTCTTTTCCCCTGTCATAAAATCCACTGTTACACTTTTATTATCTATACCTGTTACTTTACCTTTTCCGAATTTTATGTGGTTTACATATTCCCCAATCTTATATCCGGCATCTACAACTGCTTTTTTATAAGGATTAAAATTTTCTATATCTGTCATAGATCTAAAGTTTTCTGACTTTAACGGCTCGGTATTTCTGAATAAGTCTGATTTTCTCTCTTTTTTATTTAAAAACTCCAGCTCATCCTGTGATAATTCACCAATAAATCTTGAAGCAGGACGCCCGTAACTCGACTGACCCCAAAGCATTCTTTCAGAGGCATGCGACAGTCTCAATTCTTTTTTGGCTCTTGTTATTGCTACATAGCAGAGTCTTCTTTCTTCTTCCAGATCTTCATCATTCAGAATAGACGCTTCCCCGGGAAAAAGCCCTTCTTCCATTCCCGCTATGAATACAAAATCAAATTCAAGTCCTTTTGAACTGTGTATTGTCATAAGCTTCACAAAATTTTCCTCATCGTCCATACTGTCCGTAGCAGATGTGAGAGAAATAAATTCCAGATATTCACTTAATGTAATTCCCGGATATTCTCTTTCTATTTCACGTATACTGTTCATTAATTCTTCTATATTCTTTACTCTGTCTTCTTTATTATCCTCTATGGAATCGATATATTTTGTTCTGTTTAATATCTCCTGAAATATTTCGCTTACTGTCATATGTTCAAGATTTCCCAGAACATCTGTCAGCAGTCTGTAAAAATCTTTTAGTTTTTCTTTCGCTGCGGCACGTAATCCTGATACTTCGTCTATATATTTTAATGACTCAAATAATGATATTCCCTTTTGTGCTGCTATTTCCGCAAATTTTGCCACTGACTTATCCCCGATAGATCTTTTCGGCACATTAATTATTCTTACAAAATTCAGATTATCCTGTACATTGTTTATTACACTCAGATAAGCCAAGAGATCTTTTATTTCTTTTCTCTGGAAAAACTGCATTCCTCCGTAAATTCTGTATTTTATGTTATTTAGAAGCATTTTTTCTTCAAGTACCCTTGACTGGGCATTAGTTCTGTAAAGAACTGCCATATCTTTGAAAGGCACTCCCTCTCTGTTTTTTCTGACTATTTCTTCTGCTATGAAGTTAGCTTCATCAAATGTATTTGCCGCATTAAAAACCTGAATTTTTTCTCCCTTTCCTGCATCTGTCCAAAGCTTCTTTCCTCTTGAGGATTTATTATTTCTGATCAGTTCATTTGCCGCATTAAGTATTCTCTCAGTAGATCTGTAATTTTTTTCAAGTTTTATTACCAAAGCATTTTTGTAGTCACGTTCAAAATTCAGTATATTATTTATATTTGCTCCTCTGAAAGCATAAATACTCTGGTCTTCATCACCGACTACACAGATATTGTTATACTTAGATGCTATTTTATTTATTATTTCATACTGAAGATCATTAGTATCCTGATACTCATCCACTATTATGTATCTGTATCTTTCCTGTACTCTTCCCAATACTTCCGAATTATCCAAAAGCTTATTCGCATTCAGTATCAAATCCGAAAAGTCCATTGCATTACTGGATCTCAAAGTTTTGTCATATTTATCATATATATCGAAAAATACTCTGTTTGAAGGTACACGCAAGTCTACTTCTCTTTCTATTATCTTTATATCTATCCCTTTTTCCTTCAGCTTGCTTATTCTGTTGGCTATTTTACCGGGAGTACTGTCATCCTGTACATTCAATTCCTTCATTATTTTACTTATTAATGACTTTTGGTCATCTGTATCATAAATATTGAAATTATTTCCATATCCCAGCTTCTCACCATATATTCTTAAAAGTCTTACAGAAAACGAGTGAAATGTAGAAATCTGCAGGTTATGAATATCATTTCCCACCAGAGCTTCCGCTCTTTCTTTCATTTCTTTTGCTGCTTTGTTGGTAAACGTAAGAGCCAGTATATTCAAAGGTGATACTCCCTTTTCCCTTACCATATGAGCTATTCTGTATGTTACTGTTCTTGTCTTTCCGCTTCCTGCACCTGCCAGTATCAGTACAGGACCGTCTATTTGTTCCGCTGCTTCTCTTTGTTCTTTATTCAGACCGTCTAATATACTCATTTGTTTCCTCTTCTATTATAAAATTTTATTAATTATACCACACATTATGCACAATAGCAATGTCTGTACCATAATTCCAAAAGATTTTTCAATTAAATCCCAGCCCAAAAACAAATATTTTAATTTATTATTACCACTGCATAAAAAACAGCTCTGTCTCGCAATTATTCTTAAGATATTCATTAATACACAGGTTCTACATGTATTATTACATCTTTAAGATTTTTGTATTTCAACTTAAGCTTATTTGAAATCTCATGTGACAAATCATGGGCTTCTATCACCAGCATATCTTTATTCACCCTTATATCCATAAAAAGGTATATATCCTCCCCGGATTTAGACATGTGAAAATCATGGGCATTCTCCACTCCTTTTTCTTTTATTACTTCATTATAGACTTTCTCAAGAAATTCCTTATCCTGTGTATCCAGAAGCTCCAGTGAGTTATCTTTTATTATGCCGTATCCCTCTTTTATAATATATAAAATTACTGCTATACCAAGAACAGAATCCACCATAGGACTTATCTGTCTTGATAAAAATATTCCTATAACAACCGATGTACTTATTATAAAATCAGACTTATAATCTTTTGAAAGAGCAAGTAAAAGTGTATTATTAAGTCTCTCACCGTTTCTCTTTATAAAAATAAACTGTCCGGCTTTTATTATCAGAGAAATAATTGAAATTCCTATAAGTAATGCCGGAGGCTGTGTACTTACTTCTCCCATGACCAGCTTCATTACATTTTCATATAGTATATTTGAAGCCGCCACTATAATAAGTGTTCCTATTATGATACTCATAATAGATTCTATTTTCCCGTGTCCGAAAGGATGATGCTCATCTTCCGGCTTGCTTCCTGCTTTCAGACCTACCACTGCTATGGTATTGCTTACACAGTCAGTAAGTGAATTCACTCCGTCTGCGATTAGTGCAGTACTGTTTCCCATATAACCAAAAACTATTCTTAAAAAAGCCAGAATAATATTTATAAATAAATTAAATATAATTACCAGCATTGCTTTTTTTGCTTTTTTCCTTTTGACACTCAGACCATTCCTTATATAAGCGTCCCCTTTTCTCACAAACTTCAGTCTTTCAAGAAATTTATTGGAATTCTTATGGTCTAAAACAGCCAGTTCGTCATAATCTTTGCTTCTCAGCCAGTTTATTATATATTTTAGCAGCTTCGTTCCATAGCCGGTATTTCTATAGCCTTCTCTTATAAATATTCTTTTTAAAACCGGTATTTCATTTATTTCCAAAACTGCATAGCCCATTTCCATATCTCTGTCATTTATTATAAAATACTCGTCTTCCGGCTTTGGAATTTCAAATTCATCATCCAGTTTTTTTAACTCATCAAGTTTCTCCGTTTCGTCCTCTTTTAATTTTATTATATCCAATTTTCCTCCCGGAATTAAAATAATTTATTAATAAAAAAAGCCAGAAAAATCCAGCTGATATCTTTTCTAGTATGACAACCTGTTTATTTTTGGTTAAATGGTGCTGAATATTTTATCACTCTGCAATGCAGAAAAAAAGTATAAATGACTGCACCGAATAATGCTAATGATACAGATGGTAAAATAAACAATGTCATTCAGCTAAAAGTAAACAGGTTACTATACTAGCCATACACCGAACTCTCGAAATAACTCAATATATGTTTCGACAGACAAAGGCTCAAAAAAAGCTACCCTACAAACCCAGAAACTTTCGACTTAGTGCTGCTTCGTTCCCGACCTGACACGCTTCACCGACATCCTGCAATATAGGACTTTTTTCTCAACACCGCTGCCTGAAGGCTTTATACCAAATTACCCCTCAAGCTCAGATTCACCTCCACTAGAGCGGGTTGTGGATACAGGGCACCGCTAATTCCCCAGCTAGTATGGCAAGTGTTATTCTATCATTTTTGCATATAATTGTCAACTGTCAACTTCTTTAGTACTCTTTATATTCAAAAATTTTGAATTTCCTTATATAGAAAAACAGCTTCATATCACAGGGATTATTATCTTTCTTAATTTAAAATCTCACTCATTAAAAAATACCATTCATTTATAAATCATAATAAACAAGT
>JAITVW010000129.1 GCA_031285605.1 Fusobacteriales bacterium
AAATCATACTTCCGGCTAATAGCACATATATTTCAACATTTTGTTTTTTTTATACATCATTTTTTATTTCATATGAAACTCATACTTGTATCTAAAAATAATATCATATATTTCCTGTAAATAAATATAAAAATACCTTATAATTTCCATAGAAAATTTATTTTAAAATCCAATAATTTTTAAAGTATATTTTTATAAAATTCAAAATTATAAGACTTTGTAAAATCTCCTTTATAATTGATACATACTCCGCATATTTTATTGTTTTTTTATTTTTAGCTGCATGAGTTATTTTTCTTTTATCTGATATATTTTTTTGAAAAAAATATCTATAATTAATAATCTTATTGACACCGGCTAAAACAGGCTGTTATAATAATATTACATATACGATTATAAAAAACTTACAAACAGTATAATAAATAACTTGACAAAAATCTTCCAAATATTTTTATTAAGGAGGTCTCCATGAAAATTTTAACTGTCTATTATTCGCTTGACGGAAATACCCAATTAATTGCCGAACAGATAAAAACCGTCATTAATGGTGATATTTTACGTTTAAAGCCTGTTCATGATAATAATAAAAAAGGAATTTTCAAGTTACTTTCAGGCGGCATACAGGTTTTTAAAAATGAAAAACCCGAACTAAAGCCATTTGATATTAATCCCGCCGAATATGATCTTATATTTATCGGTACACCTGTATGGGCAGGTTCCTTTGCCCCTGCTCTGAATACTTTTTTAACAAAAAATAAAATACAAAATAAAAATATTGCACTATTCTGCTGTTCCAGAGGAGGCAAAGGAAAAGTCTTCATGAAGTTACACGATATCCTGCATGATAATAATATTATCGGTGAAGCGGAGTTTCTCAGTCCGGTAAAAAACGATCCGAAAGAAGTCAATATAAAAGTAAGAGCATGGGTTGACAAAATTATAGAAAAACTGGATTAATAAAAAATCCCTCTTAAATTAACGAGGGATTTTTTATTTTTAAATATTCTGTTATTTTTCTAAGATGTTTTGATAAAATATTTATATTTTTTCTGTATTTTTCAGTATATACTCTTCTGCTTTCTTTGACCATATTCCGTTATTTTTCTTTAATATTTCTCCAAGCTCGCTGTTCTCATCCTGCATAAGTTTTTCAAGAGCCTTCAGTGAAAATTTTCTCTGTGTATAGACTACTTTTTTCCCGCCGGCTATTTCAGGCTGATTCAGTGTTGTTTCCGCTACTGCATCAAGACCCAGAATATGAGTTACCACCTTTGCCACGTCTACCTTTTTATCTTCTATAAGCTTTATTGCTTCACGCATATCATCTGTATTTCCACCGGAAGTCCCTACATAATGTGTAAAATTATAATGTATATCATAAAAATTTATTTCAGCAGAAAAATCCTTATTCTGCGGTCCTGCAAAAAAGTTCAGACATCCGTCAGGATTCAGAAGTTTTGATCCCTGAGTAACCAGTTCAGGTACCGGAGCAAATATAAACACATCATCATATCCTCCCCCGGCTGTTTCTTTGAGATGAGCAACAACATCATCAATTCCGGCTGTATTTACATAATGTACTTTTACTGCTTCCTCTGTCTTATAAAGCTCGGAAGCTCTCTTTAGTCTTTCTTCATTTACATCTGTTATTACTATATTCTTAGGTTTTATGTCACCATGAAGTGCATAATCTATGGCAAGAAGACCCATAGGTCCTGTTCCGCCCGATATAAGAAGATTTCCTCCTTCTTTTATTCCCATTTTATGATCATATGTACCTTCTATAAGATGGTAGTTTCCTTTAAATGCTCCAATTACACAAGATAAAGGCTCTATAAGCGATCCCTCAAAATAAGTTTCTCCGTTATACGGAAGCAGACAGTCCTGTTTCATAACATCAGCAGGCAGAATAATATATGTAGCATCTCCTCCGCAGTATTGATATGAATATCCCGGACACCATGGTGCATCAGGAAGCTGCAGGTTAGCCTGCACTACATATCTTTCATTCTCCTTATATTTATTTTCCCAGTTTTTCCCGACTTTTATGACTTCACCGCAAAATTCATGCCCTACTATAATTGGTTTTTCTTTTATATTTTCCGGTGTTTTTTTATGATCCTCACCCTGCTTTGCCAGCTTCCAGGTAGACATACATATACTGTCCGTTACTACAGACATTAATATTTCATCATCATTTATTTCCGGCAGCTCAAACTCTTCCAGTCTCAAATCATTTTTGCCATAAAGCCTTACTGCTTTTGTTTTCATTAGTTATCCTCACCTTTCAAAACTTTACTGTATATTTACCCAAGAATACCTGACCAATAACCTATAATCCCTACAGCAAACAAGGAAAATATTAATACTATAGGACTTACTTTCTTTTTCAGAAGCTTCATCATAAGCATTGTCAGACCCAGAGCCAGTAATCCCGGTACCAGATCATTCAAAATATTCTGCACCGTTGTTACTACCATAGTTCCGTCAGCTCCCGGAGTTTCTGATACTACCAGTGGTACATTTATTGTAGTCCACTTCGTAACAAGAACTCCCATTATGAACAATCCCAGAATAGTAGCTCCTTCTGTCAGTTTTTGAAGAATATTTCCTGACAGATCCTTTACTATATCCATTCCTTTTGCTATGCCATATTTCAGACCGAACCATTTCATCGCCAGTCTTACTGCATTAAATGTTAAAAAGAATACTAAAGGTCCGAGTATAGTTCCTGATAATGCCAATGAAGCACCTATTGCTGCCGTAATTGGTCTTAAAGTCCCCCATACCAGAGGATCTCCTACTCCTGCCAACGGTCCCATAAGTCCTACTTTCAGACTGTTTATAGTACCGTCGTCTATTTCTGCACCGCTTGCCTTAGCTTCCTCCATGGCAATTGTTACCCCTATAATCGGTCCGCAGACAGACGGTGTTGTATTGAAGAAAACCAGATGTCTTTTTAATGCTTCTATCTGATCCTCTTTTTTAGAATAAACCCGCTTTATTGTAGGAATCATATCCACACAGAATGCAAGCCCGTGCATTCTTTCATAATTAAATGAAGCCTGCTGAAAATTTGATCTTATAAAAGTACTTATCATATCTTTATGGTTTATCTTAGTTTTTATTTCTGACATTTTATTCCCTCCTGGTATTTTGGCAATTTTCTTAATATTTTTATTGCCTGAATACTTTACTTAGAATTTCTATTTTATATATAACAAATAATCCGGATAATAAATACTTTGACGGCATTTATCTCTTTATATTTTGAAATTACTCAGTTAAAACATCTCTGATTATCTGTATTTCATAAAATCCTGAGTCCAAACCGGTCAAAACACAGTATTGTATCTCATTCACACTTTACCAGCCGTATTATTTAAACGGAGTGAACAGGATACAATACTAGTCTTCCAGTTCGTCATCGTATTCTGTGGCAGCGCTGTTTCCCGGTATTGTTTCTGCAACAGTTTTTCCCTGTTTGTAATTAGGATTCAGCTGTACATATATCAGTGCTATTACCAGTCCTACTACTCCAAATGACAGAAGGCTGAAATTCAGATAACCTCCTACCACGAATCCTAAAAAGAAGAAAGGCATCAGATATTTTACACTCATCATATTTAGTACCATTGCATAACCTACTACTACTATAAATCCTCCTGCTACTGCCAGTCCGCCTGTTACTACGTCCGGAATAAGCGAAAGCATTTTATCTACCATCTCGGCACTTACAAATACCGCTACTATTGTAGATGGTATTGCCACACGCAGTGCCTGAATAAACAATGCACTAAAATGTAAAAACTCTATTTTTCTAAAATCTGCATTTTCAGCTGCTTTATCTGCTGCATGCTGAAATGCTACGGTAATTGTTCTTGCGAATACTGTAAGCACCTGACCGGCTGCTGCCACAGGAAGTGCAATTGCTATTCCCTTTTGTATATCCTGTTTTCCCACTATTACCAGTATTGCCGCTATTACACTCGCCAGTGCCGAATCAGGAGACTGTGCAGCTCCTATATTCATCCATCCCAAGGCTATCAGTTCCAGAGTTCCTCCCAGGATTACCCCTGTTTTTACGTCTCCCAATATTAGTCCTACCACTGTACAGGCTATCAGAGGTCTGTGTGTCTGAAATTCATCCAGTACACTTCCCATACCTGCTATACATGAGAATATAAATATTAAGACTATTTGTACAATACTTAATTCCATTCCCTATTCCTCCTTAATTAAAGTGTTCGTTTAATTTTTTTTCAAAATCAACCTGCGGATCAGATATTACTACACGTAAATCCAGTTCTACCCCGAGGGCTTTTAATTTACGAAATGCTGCCACGTCTTCTTCGTTTACTGAAACTGCCTTTGTAATTTGGGTTTTCCCATTTTTAAATGACATTCCCCCTATATTTATTTTCTTTAACGGTACACCGCTTTCCACCAGCTCCAAAACTTCGCCGGGATTAGTAAAAAGATAAAAAACAGTTTCATTATCATATTTAGGATTATTAAAAACTCTTACAGCTTTTTCTACATCCACCACATTTACTTTTATTCCCGGAGGTGCCGCCTGTCTCACAAGAGTTTTTCTGATCTCGTCATTATTTACCTCTTTGCTGACTATTATAATTCTGCTTGCATTTGCCTCCTTTGACCAGACTGTGGTTACCTGCCCGTGAATAAGCCTGTCGTCAATTCTTGCCAGATTAATTATCATCTATAATTCCTCCTCATCCTCTAAAGTCTGATCTCTGAAAGACTTTACAAATTCTTTTCCCGCTTCTTTCATATACGAAGATGCTTCTTTTGCACTTACAGCTTCCATAGTAGCCAGCTCTGCACAAAGAGGAAGTGATAATCCTGTAAGTACTTCTGCCTTATCATTTTTCATTGCCAGTACCGCTGCTGCATTATACGGACTTCCTCCAAATAAATCAGTCACTATCAGGACTTCCTCATTTTCTTTTCCTTCAAGTATTTTGTTATACTTTTCTATAATATCCTCAGGTCCTTCCCCCTTATGAAATTCCACAGAAAAAAAGTTACTGCATTCCCCTATTACCATTTGTGTTGACTCTAACATTGCTGTTCCGATTTTTCCATGTCCTGCCAAGATTACTATCATAATTTTTCTCCTTATCCTCTTGTCTTTCCACCTGCTACATTGCATGTTACCCCTGTAATATAGCTTGCTTTTTCAGATAACAGATAACATACAAAGTCTGCCACTTCTCTTAATTTACCGCTTCTGTTCAATGGTATTGTACTTGTCTTGCTGTATCCTTCCCGCAGCTGCTCTACTGTTATCCCTCTTGTATAAGCCAGAGCTGTTTCATACTCAATAGTTCTGAGTCCTGTTTCTTCCATTATTCCCGGTGCTACTCCGACTACACGTACATTATATTTTCCCAGCTCTTTGGCCCATGATCTGGTATAGCTGTTTAATGCCGCTTTTGTCGCTGCATATATACTCTGACCTTCAGAACCTTCAGCTCCGCTTTCAGAAGACATATTTACTATCACACCGTGTTTTTGATCCACGAATACTTTTCCGACAGCCTGACTAATCAGAAAAACTCCCTTTTGATTTATTGAAGTCATTTTGTCAAAAGCTGTTTCATCTGCCATATACTTTGATCCTGAATCTTTTGCATCTACCAGAAGCTTCGGTATATTTATTCCGGCGTTATTTACCAGACCATCTATTTTTCCGTATTTTTCCATAACCTTTTTTACAAGATTATCTATATCTGCTTTTGAGGAAACGTCTGTTTTTATGTATAAAAGATTCTCATGTTCATTTTTTCCCGGATGAATATCTGCATTTACAGTATAAACCCCCAGTTCAAGAAGTTCTTTCACGATGCTCTCTCCGATTCCGGAAGATCCTCCTGTGACTATTACTGTGCTTCCTTCTAAATTCAACCAATTTTCAGCCATAATTCTCCTTTCTCACTTTTGTGATTTTTAATTAACATTTGTATTAACTTGATTATATGAAAAATTTTTTTCAATGTCAACTATATTTTTTCGGAAAAATACTTTCGGACAAAACAAATACTATGAACCGCTTATAAAGACTGATAAAACTCAAAAATATCAGGATTTCATGTTATTATATTCGTTATTATAAGATTTATTTTCTCTCCGATTATTTTTAAATCTCTATGTTCCATCCGGTTTATTTTCATATTTTCAAATC